>NZ_WJBJ01000002.1:196759-209335 GCF_020804205.1 Methanosarcina sp. DH1
ACCTTCTTTAGTATGAGGATTATAGCCATTATGAACCATTGGAGTACTACAAATTGAACAGACTGGAGGAATTTTTCTACGAAAAATTCCTCGTGTGGTATATTCATAATCGTTTCCAAAACAACCAAAAACGTCTAAGAGAGCAGGGAGCTCCGAAAAGTTATTAAGAGTAAGGTTTATAGTTACCATTGTTTTTGCCGTAACATCATTACATAATTATAGAATTATAATTTTGTGTAGTGATGTTACACTTACTTTTATCACTAGATTTTGGGACTGAGTCTGTAAATAGTATATTATTAAATATATTCTTTTAATTAACAATGGTTTCTTATTTATATTTCTATATCTATTATATTCTTTGAGTATAATCTCCTGTTGGTACGTACTATTTGTTGGGGCAACTTGGGATAATTTTAATCGGCAAATTTTTTCGGCACATCAAATGAGATCAAAATCTGTCAGTAATAGATCAAAATCTGTCAGTAATAGATCAAAATCTGTTAGTAATAGATCAAAATCTGTCAGTAATATGTCTTTCAGAATAACGTCAATAACTAAGTGATAAAATTATACTTAAGTGCTGTATCTACCGATAAAACTGGTTGAAACACCGACAGTCTAGTCGTATCAAATTGAAGGAGTGTGTACAAATGAGAATACTTAGGAAGACAATAAGTGTGTTAGTGCTGGTCTTTTTTGTAGCATCTCTTACAGCTGGGTCAGCCAGTGCAGGCTACTGGAAAAATGATTGCGACTGCGACAAGGATAAATGCAGTGACTGGGGATGCAAAGATAAATGCGATCACAAAGATAAATGCGGTCACAAAGATAAATGCTGTAAAAAGGATAAATGTGACTGTGACTTTGACTTCGAAGCCTTCTTTGGAGGTAGCTTCTTCGAATCCAATTACTTCTTTGGAAATGATTGCTTCTATGGACTAAGCGACGATTGGTTTGATTGCTAGTGAAATTAACCAGGCTTTCATGATATAAGTATGAAACAAATTATTACTCATTCGTAATGTCTTACATCAGGCTGCAGGGACCATTAAGTCCTTAATAGTTCAAGTTTAGAGTTTCTATGGGGAGTACTCTTAACAGAAATTATGCGTTTAAGTAGTAGAGGCGTAAGCACGTACCTCTATCACATAATTATGGATTAGACAGTTTGAATTCTCATGCGACTGGTTCTTTAGTTAAACTGCATAGTTTCTTTCCCTACACTGGATGGCAGTCATCGAAATGCATTTACGAATGAGTCTCGTTTTATATTTCATAAATTTCATAATCGTACGAATCTGTTGTATTTTTTTGAAACTTATCGGATTTCTAATTTTTCGGATTTCTAACTTTTAGGGATAATTTCTAACTTTTAGGGATAATTTCTAACTTTTAGGTATAGCTTGATTAAGGATAAATTCCTGAGACTCAAATTGCTAACTTCTACTTTGTACCTGATGGTTAGCGTTACATTTTTCCTGTTACTGGTTTAATTTATACAGGATTTATCTCTTAACTCTCAATTAACTTTTTTGACCAAATTTAGCTCATCCTTTAGTGCTATATTTTTTGATTAGGAGTTTACTCGATAAACTGCTAGACTGGAGATCACCAATATAAACAAAAAGAAATTTAAAGTGAAAATTGGATTAGTTTATAATTGGCTTAGTTTATTTAAGAAATAGAGTTGTATCTGGAAAGTAATTTTTGAAGAAACAAGTAGTTCACAGAAACCGTGTGCATATGACAAAGAAATAAATGTATCCATTAACTTTTCAAAGTCTCAAATATATAGCGCTGGAGGAGTTTGATTGAATAAAGGAAATTTGATGCATTTTGGTGCTCTTATTTTTCTGCTTCTGGTAGCACTTTTAATCTTTTCGGAACAAAGAAAGGAAAACACCTCAGGACTTGAAAACGTAAGTGTACAGGAAGCAAAAGAGATGATTGAGAAAGGCGACGTATTCGTACTTGACGTTCGCACGCCTGATGAGTTTAACTCATCTCATATCAAAGGAGCGACCCTAATTCCAGTAAGCAATGCCTTTGGATCAAATTTGAGTTCGGATAGGCTGCTCAAGGCTCGCATAGATGAAGTTCCTCAGAAGAAAATACTGGTTTACTGCAGAACAGGACGCAGAAGTGATACCGCAGGTATAATGCTTGTAAACGCAGGATATTCACAGGTTTATAATATGGTAGGAGGTATTAATGCCTGGATTGATGCAGGGTATCCGGTTGTCAGTTCGGAAGATAAGGAGGCTGAAGACTCCCATAACTGAGATCACATAGCCTATGTTTCTAATCTGTATCACCTACTACCTCAGAGAAGGAAACGGTTTTACCGTCCACAACCCTCCGATTTTTACTTTTTCGCTTATCAGTGCAACCAACAATTCTAATTATCGTCCTGCTTTTCCAATATATTTCAATTGAAACCTGTTTTCTTTCAATTGCAGTAACTTCAAACGAAATAACCTGAAACGAAATAACCTGAAACGAAATAACCTGAAACGAAATAACCTGAAATGAAATAACCTGAAATGCATTAGTCTCTTAAGATCACTACTACATATTCGCTCTGTGATTACTCTATACTCGTTCTGTAACTGAAAAGACTTTTATTCTCCAGACCTCTAAATTTACAATGAACTAAAAATTCTAAAACTGGTTCTATAATTACTTGGGGAATAAAAACCAATTTGAGTATTAAGTTTGGGGGTAATAGAATATGAGAAGAGATGCACCAACCGAAGAGAAGAACATAACACCTCGAGACAGGAATGTAACTTTTGAAAGAGGAACAGAGTTTGTGGTTCCTTATGTAAAAGAAAATATTAACAGGTGTAGATGCTCGCAGTGTCCGGTTCAGGCTAATAGTCGATGTGCGCAGAGTGAAGGTCAGAGTGTAAAACAGGCATTGAAAAATGCGCCTGCAGGTGAGGTTCCGGATCCCGAGAAAGTTCCGGGAGTTTATTGCTCGGAAGGTCCTGCCACATGTCAGGATCTTGATTTTGATAGACAATGCATCTGCAGTTCATGTGAAGTCTGGAAGGAATATGATCTCAAAAATGCAAATCCAAATAATCATTTCTGTCAACATGGAAGAGCAACCTGATCATTCATTTATTCCATATGCTCAACATAATTAATATTTACTTCTCAATCTCTTATTGACTCTTTCATTTAATATTTAAGCAGTGTATTTAAATTTCACTTCAAATTTCACTTTTTGTTCACTTTAAATTTCACTTTTTGTTCACTTTTTGTTCACTTTTTGTTCACTTTAAATTTCACTTTTTGTTCACTTTATTTCATTAGTTGTTCTTAGTTTTAGATGCCATGAAAGCAGTTTCCTGGATTTATGAGAATTTGGTTTAGAACCGAAAATACTATATCTTTTAATAAATATTGTTATTGAACAGTTGCAAAATTTTGGAGCTGACGGATATAATCTTAATACTTAGTTCTCGGGTCTATCTTAGGTTTTTCAAGAATTCTAAAGGCTCAAATAGCCCTATTTCAACATATGGAGGAGAAAAATAAATGGTATCCTCTTTACTGGCAAACGTTGACGTACTTCTTGGCTTTGCTATTTTGATTCTCACGATTTTCTACAGATTTCAAGTCCCTCCTGTACTTGGTTTTCTTGTAACCGGAATGCTGATTGGTCCATATGGGCTTGGTATTCTCAATGGAGGACAGAATGAACTGAATGCCGATCTCGGTGTAATCTTTTTGCTCTTTACAATTGGAGTTGACCTCTCCTTAAAAGAACTATGGAAGATGAAAAAGGCTTTATTTTTGGGTGGAACTCTCCAGATCCTCTTAACTACGTTTCTGGTCCTCATATTATGTTCTTCTCTAGGCTTCAGCTCAGCTACATCTGCCTTTATAGGCTTCTTAATTTCGCTTAGCAGTACTGCAATAGTACTCAAAGTCCTCCAGGACAGAAACGAAGTTTATACACAACATGGGAAAACCTCACTTGCAATTTTGATATTTCAGGACCTCGCTATCGTTCCCCTAATTCTCATTACCCCGTTATTAGCTGGAGATTCTCTAAATTTTGAAGGTTCACTTTCAACTGTTTTTCTCAAAGGTTCACTGGTCATTCTGGTTTTTATCCTGAGTGCCAAATTTTTGATTCCCTATATATTCTACCATGTGGGCAGGACAGGCAATAAAGAGTTATTTCTTGTCAGTGTTGTCTTCATCTGCCTTTCTACCGCTCTCTTTACCTCAAGTATAGGACTGTCTCTTGCCCTTGGCGCGTTTTTAGCTGGGATTGTCATATCAGGTTCCCAGTACAGCCAGCAAGCAATGGGCAATATTGTACCTTTGAGAGATATGTTCATGAGTTTCTTTTTTGTGTCTGTAGGGATGCTCTTGAACATCGGATATTTGCTTGATCATCTCTCTATCCTGATTCTTGCTTCAATTGCCTTAATTATTATCAAATCAATAGCAGGAGTAACTATAACATTTCTTCTCGGCTACCCGCTCCGTACAGCTATATTGACAGGGTTTGCGTTGTCTCAGGTAGGAGAATTTTCTTTTGTTCTATCCCGATTGGGGGTGGAATATTCTCTCATGACTGAAGATACTTACCAGGCGTTTCTTGCAGTTTCTATAATTACCATGGGAGTTACGCCTTTTTTGATTAATTCTTCCTACAAGCCTATCGATTTCCTTGTCACAAAAGTTTCAGAAACAACCAATGGCATGAAGCTAATACATGGATTATATTCGAAACCTATTAAAGAGGAAGAACAGGCCGAGCCTGAAATGAAAGATCATTTAATCATAGTAGGCTTTGGTTTTTCCGGAAGAACAGTCTCGAAGGCTGCAAAAGCAGCAGGCATCCCTTATATTATCGTAGAAGCAAACCCTGAAACTGTTGCCCAGGAAAAGCAGAAAGGGGAGAACATCCACTATGGAGATGCAACCTTTGAGGTTGTACTGGAACATTCAGGCGTTAAGAATGCAAGAGTTCTTATTATAGGGATCTCGGATTCAAATGCCACAGGTAAGATAGTAGAAATTGCAAAAAAATTGAATCCGAACATCTGCATCATCGCAAAGGTGAGAGATCTACAGGAAATGAAACGCCTTAATTCCCTGGGAGCTGATGAAATCATCCCCGAGGAGTATGAAACTTCAGTAGAAATCTTTGTCCGCGTGCTGGAAAAGTATCTGGTTCCAAGAGAAGACATTGAAAAACTCGTAAATGATGTGCGAGCTAATGGCTACCGGATGCTTCGGAAATTGTCCGGGAATACATGTGGTGATAGTGAGTTCAATATAAAAGACGGGCTTCCGGGAGTTGATATTCAGGTTCTCAAAGTAGAGGATGGTTCAAGTTTCGATGGAAAAGCCCTTGCAGACCTGAATTTCAGGACAAAGCACGGAGTTACAGTACTTTCGGTTCGTAGAGGCTCGGATCTGATTTACACTCCAGAAGGCAATTTCATCCTTCATGCAAAGGATGCCTGCATCCTTCTGGGAAAACCTGAGGATCTCTGCAATATAAGGAGGTTCTTTGAAAGTATTCGCGGATAATCAACAATTTCACTAATTGAAATTTCACTAATTGAAATTTCACTAATTAAAATTTCACTAATTAAAATTTCACTAATTAAAATTTCACTAATTAATTTCAATGTCTCCTCTATCTGCAACACAAATATATTCCATGCATCCTGAGTTCTTCCAATGCGTCAGATTATTCTCGCGTCTGCATCTCCAAGGCGACAAGAACTGCTTAAACAGCTTATAGGCGATAATTTCCTGGTCTATTCCAGTTCCTATATGGAATCTACTTACCCTGGTCTGCTCCCTGAAGAATTTGTCTTAAGGAACTCCGCCGGAAAAGCCAGAGACGTGGCTAAACACTTCAATTCCGGGCTTATAATTTCTGCTGATACTTCGGTGCTTTTTAATGGAGAACTTATGGGAAAACCAAAATCTTCCGAAGAAGCCAGTAGTTCCGAATAACCCAAGTTCCGAATACTGAATTTAGAACATTATTAACTAATTATAATTAACCGAAAAAAAGTTTTATTAGATCATGGAATTCATTTTTAATGTCAACAAAAAACGATTCCATGACCACAGATACAGCCAGCTTGCTGGCTGTATCCTCTGAATTGATTAGCAAATATAATATAATAACTTTGCCAGAATCTGCAAATTATGAATGTCAGGACACTTTAAACGTATTGTTGCATGCCGCAACATCCTCTACAGACTCTCTTGAATCTGCAAGTAATGATCTACAAAGAAAAAATCTTGACTCAAGGATACCTTCAGCAGATACTGTTTTCAATTACATCAAAGAAAATAAAATTGAAGATATTCTTTCCTCTTTTAGAAAAATGAATCTTGAGCTTTTCAAAATGATGAAACTTGAAAACAATATTCATGATATAGCTATTGATTTTCATGACATTTCGTATTATGGAGACAAAAATACTCCTGGTATTAGGGGAATAAAACTAAAGAATGGTAGTTCATGGGGTAAATCGTTCTGTACTCTTGATATAATTGGAACTTCTCACTTAACACTTGACGTAATAGACATCAATAGTTTGAACAAGAATTATTCTCTTTTAATCGGATCTTTATTCAAAAGACTTAAAACAATAGGTGTAAAAACAGGAACAGGATACCTTGATAAAGAATTTTTTAACACAGATGTGATTTCAAAATTGGATGAACTTAAAGTCAATTTTGTTATAGCAGCTAAATCAAATAAAGTTATTAATAAAGAACTTAAAAATCATCAAAAAGAGTATGGAAATACTTCAACTATTTTTGAATATCGATTTCAGAAAGGAGGACCCTCTTTCAATATTGTGGCAATATATAATGATAAAAAGAAAAAGTATCTTCTGTTTGCTACAAACAAAAAAGCAGAATCAATTGAAAAATTTGAAAAGATGATTCCTGAAGAATATCGAAAACGATGGAATATAGAAACTGGATATAGAGTGAAAAACGAGTTCAAGATACGATCATGTACAAAATCTCCAGTAGCAAGAGTATTGTTCTTTATTATTCAATGTATCATGTACAATGTGCTAAATATGCTAAAATCAGTTCTAGAAATTACAGCTTATGAGCTAAAATCATTAATAAATGAAGATATAAACAAAGCTGTAAGATATGGACTAAAGTCGCTGAATTTTATTCCTGTTAGTGTGTTACTGGATTGTTTGAGATGGTTCAATGAAGAAAGAAATCGAGTGCTACGCACTCGATTAACTGTAATATAATTCATCTCATATTAAAATTTAAGAACCTAATAGCGTATGCTATAAAATTACTCAATGTGATCTGATTTTTTGAAAAATGTAAGTGAAAGTTATAGCTTAAGAATTTTAAAATCTGATCAATAATATAGTCTACTTTGAAAATTAGTGGATAAAAAGTGAGTTCAATTTGTTTTTATCATTCGGAAGTCAGTCTGATCGGAACTACTGGAAGCAGAGAAAATGCTGAAACTCTTAAGCAGACAGCGATTTCTGGTTATAACCGGGCTTACAGTCCTTGACCTTGACAGCGGGACAGAAATCAACGAACTGGAATCCACAACAGTCTGGATGGATGAAATAAGCAATGAACAGATTTCAGCCTATGTCAGAACAGGAGAACCCCTTGATAAAGCAGGGGCTTTTGCTGTTCAGGGAAAAGGGGCAGCCTTTGTGAAAAGGATCGAAGGAGACTTTTTTAATGTTGTCGGCCTTCCTCTTTTCCGGCTGGGAAAGATCTTGCAGAAATCTGGAATATCTATATTTGAGGGAAATTTGCCCTGAAACCGTTGAGCTGCAACCGTTGACCCGCAACCGTTGCGCCGGTTGATCACGCCGGATAGGGTTTGGGGATAAGTTCCTCAAACCTAAATGTTACCACGGCTAAATGTTACCACGGTTTTCGGTCAAGCCTTTTTTAAAAAGGCTTGTGATCACGACGACCACGCAGTTTTGCTGAGTTTTTCGCTCAAGCCGTTTTTAAAAAGCTTGCAGCGGAAGTAATAAAGCATCTCTAAACAATTAGGTAATAATACATGAATTATATTATTCTTATATTAAATTCAAATAGATTAAAGAGATCTAGTCACACTTTTAGTAAATGTTTTTACAGATAGTCAGGTACTTAAATTTCCAGAGGCGTTCCGGATGCTCCAGGTTTACAATACCCTTACACGAAAGAAAGAGATTTTCAAACCGTTAAAGGAAGGTGAAGTTTCGATTTACGCCTGCGGGCCTACAGTTTATAACATGCCGCATATAGGCAACTATCGTACTTTTCTGATGACAGATAATATTGTGAGAAGTCTTGAGTACCTTGGATATAAAGTAAAACTTGTAATGAACATTACTGATATAGATGACAAAACCATCAGGGATTCGAAAGCAGCCGGAATGTCACTTAAGGATTTTACGGATAAATATACGGCAGAGTTTTTTAAGGGCCTTGATATGCTGAACATAAAAAGGGCTTCAGCTTACCCTAGAGCTACGGAAAATGTTGACAGCATGATTGGACTTACGCAAAAGCTGATAGATAAAGGGATGGCTTATGAAAAAGGCGGGTCGGTCTATTACAGAATTTCAGCATTTCCGGATTATGGCAAACTCTCAAAGCTTGATTTTGATAACATTATAATTGGCGCGTCGGTGGATGTGGATGAATATGATAAAGACAATCCCCGTGATTTCGCTCTCCTGAAAGCTTCAATCCCTGAGGAAATCGAAAGGGGAATTTATTATGAGAGTCCATGGGGAAAAATCCGTCCTGGATGGCATATCGAATGCTCGGCGATGGCCATGAACTGCTTTGGGCCCACTCTGGATATGCATTTAGGAGGAGTGGACCTTATTTTTCCTCACCACGAAAATGAGATTGCGCAATCGGAAGGGGCAACCGGAAAACCGTTTGCATGCAACTGGATTCATGGAGAACACCTCATAGTTGAAGGAGAAAAGATGAGCAAGTCCAAAGGAAACGTCTTCACCCTGCCCGAGATTGTCGGGAAGTACGGTGGGGAAGTTGTACGCTTTATGTTTCTCTCAGTCCACTACCGTAAAAAGCTTGACTATTCCGATGCCTTTGCAGAAAATGCTAAAAATAATTACTTAAAGCTTAAAGAAACGCTCGATAACCTTGAATTTAGCCTGGAAAGCGCAGAGGATGCCGCTTATCCTGGAGACGAAGAGGTTCTTAATACCCTTCCTGAACTTGATATCCAGTTCAGGGAAGCTCTTGAAGACGATTTCAATACCCCGAAAGCCCTAACGGTTTTTAAAGAACTTTCACGTACAGCTAACAGGTATCTTGAATCCGAAAAAAATCGACAGGTCCTTGAAAATCTCTGTTCTCTATACAGACAGTTTTCGGATGCTCTGGGTCTCTTTTACGAGTCCGAAAAAAAGAAAATCCCCACAGAAGTGATGGAACTGGTTGAAGAGCGTGAAGCTGCCAGAAAAAAGAAAGACTGGGCAGTTTCAGACGCTATCAGAGAAAAAATAAAATCTATGGGATATATTGTACAGGATACAAAAGAAGGGCCCAATGTAAAAGAAGCCGAAGAAAGTTTATAAAATTACTAAGGTCTGAACTTCTTTAACTCGAATTCTCAAAACGATTATGGCTCTTCGTCATTCCCTATGGATAAAATGATTTTCAATTCAAGACCTGATTGGTTTTTATGAGAACATTATGAGAATATTATGAGAACATTATGAGAATATTATGAGAACATTATGAGAATATTATGAGAACATTATGAGAATATCCACACAAAACAACGAAGAACCATAATTATTTATTCATTTATATACTATTTTATTTACGTTAATCTATTCTTACTCAGGGTTGTACTCTCTTTTTCTGTGAGATGCGCCCATATCGCCTAATGGGGGGAACAGTTTCTGGATAAAGTAACTGTTGATGAAAAAGTCACTGTTAATGAAAAAGTTGTTGAGAATTCCGGCAGGGAGTCCTTAAAAGCAGGGTATATTCTAGCCGAACTGGGGCATGCTCCAGGTACAATAAAAAAATTTGCGCTCGTATCTCCTAAAGCCCTGGAAGAGAAATCCACAGAATCGGTTGATAATGCGATGCTTATGATTAAGGAGATTTCTAAAAAAGTTGTAGGCAATCTGGAGGACACTCCCCCTGAGTTCAGACCATCTCAGATGGAACTGACTTTTAACTTACTGCTGACAATGAATGGAAAGGCAGTTATCACCAAATCGGAAAATGAGAAAAACCTGAAAGTAATGTTAATGTGGAAGGATAAAGGAGAGGAGACTGAAAAGGAAATCCCTGAAAAGTAAGGTTGAACTCGGCATATACCCTTATATAAATTCTTAGTTTAAGCTTATGGATTCGAATAGAGAGATTCCTGAATCCATGTGTTCACTTTTCAGTTATCAGGGTGTTCATTTACTGGCAACCAGGATATTTATTTGTTTATTTACTTGTTTATTTATTTGTTTATTTATTTGTTTATTTATTTGTTTATTTATTTGTTTATTTATTTGTTTATTTATTTGTTTATTGATGTATTGATGCATTTACAAGTAATCAGGCTACTAACTACTCGATAATCAACATATTCATTTATCTGTAACTAACATATTTACCATTGAGTCTTTAAGTTAAATCTGTGATTATATGTTCTAAATGTCTCTTGCAGTTTTCAGGCATGGTTTCCATAAGGAAGAATAAGTATGATCTAAAGAAGCAAATCGAAAGTGATAGGTGGTATGAAGTCCAAACTTCTTGTTTTTTTACTGGTTATTTCGCTTTTTGCAAACGCTTACTTTGTCCTGTTTGAAGAACAGCCTTCCTTTGAGGGAAAACAGGTCCAAGAAATGCAGACTCAAATAAATTCCCTTGAAACGGAAAATAAAAACCTTAAGACGCAGATAAATCAGAGTAATGAATCGCTTCAGTCTTATGCTTCTCAGTTAAAGTCCTATCGCGAAAGAGTCTTTGAGCTTGAAAATGGCTCTCAAATATGTCCTGTAGGAGTTGAAGGCTTTGCTACTCTCCAGGGACCTGCGGTTTTCCAGAAAGTAAAACTTGAGAGATCAGGTTCCTTTATATGGAAAAATGTTTCTGAGGAAGGAGCTTTGCTCAATATCTCAACTGAGATCCAGCCTGGAAAAGGCCGTGTGCTTGTCCAGACAACTCCTCTGATGGGTGTGGTCTTCCAGGATGCTGCAAACACTGCCGTTTTCGTCGCTGAAAACAAAACCGGTAGACAAATGTCAAGCAGTGATATTATTTTCAGCATTACCGCTTCGAATGAAACTCCGGGAGTCGATGGTCCCAGCGCAGGAGCTCTCATGACCATGCTTACGATTTCAGCCATTGATAACAATACCAAACTGAACAATAGTATAACCCTTACAGGCACGATTGACGATGAAGGCAATATCGGTCAGATAGGTGGAGTTCTGGAAAAAGCTAAGGCAGCAAAAGCCGGGGGCAAAATCCTTTTCCTCATTCCGAGGGAAAACAACCAGCTTGTTACATATAAATATGTAGAAAGGAAGCTTGGCGGTTTTAATGTCATTGAGAAGCAGTCTGAAGTCGTAGATGCTAAAGAGTACATAGAGAAAGAGGTGGGAATCAACATCGAGTATGTGGATACTATTGATGATGTACTTAAGTATGAGAAGTAAAATCTGGATTTGAATATTTACTGTACCTCATATTGTTTTTCCGGGGATTATTATTCTCCCCGGAACTGGCCTTTAATGGTATAAACCGACTTATTGCAATTGAATTATCGGATAGTCTCTTTAGGGTGGAGAGAGATGTAATTTGATTTCAGTACGCCAGTGTCGAGCCAATCATCAAGGATTCAATAATTCAGAATAATTGCAATCGATTTTATACGACATTTTGTTGTTGACTCAACACCAGATGGCTCTCAATAAATGCAAAAATAGAGTGTCTGAAAAATTTGGTTATGAGTCATTATAATTCAGAAAGGGACTACGACGGGTGAGGAGTTGTCTATTTATTAACGTATCATAATTAAGTTGCCATGACACCAGATTTTGGAACAGAGTCATTTATACTTCCTATTTTAGTTACATGACTTAAAGTATATATTACAAGAAGTCAAAATTAACTCCGTTTCAGACTGCTGTCTGATATACACTTTCAAATCCTGAAAAACAACCTTTTATCGACTATGCCACCCGAAATAACACCTATTATTGAAGAACCTGCCCTTATCATAAGGAACACCGAAACCTCACTGGTAGTTGCAGACATCCACCTCGGGATCGAGTGGGAGCTGTACAGGAGCGGGATCAATTTGCCCAGCCAGATGAAAGGGCGGCTGGACAGGCTTCTTGGCTATATCCAGGCAAATTCCCCTGATAGAGTAATACTTCTTGGGGACGTGAAACATAATGTTCCTAAGGTCTCCTGGCAGGAGAAAGACGAAATTCCTCGCTTCCTCGAAACACTTGCAGAACATACACACGTTGATATTATCCCCGGAAACCATRWTGGAGACGAACCTTTCGCTGTGCTTCTTGGAGA
>NZ_WJBJ01000003.1:0-108458 GCF_020804205.1 Methanosarcina sp. DH1
ATGTAATATTATATCAATTTTTGAACTTAACTCGTATTCAAAGGTATTTTGAAGTATTATTTTAGAGGCTTAAAAAGTAATTTTATGCCAAAATACGTGATTTTAACAGATTTTTTAGGTTTTAGAGCATTTTTATCAATTTTGGTAGAGCCTCAAGTGAGAAAAGATTTGAAAACCTTGAGGACAGGGCTTTTTTCGTTGCTACTACCTGCACATGCTATGGTGTATTGAACATGTTCTATGTTATCTGATAAAAACTTGCTTTAATTACCTGATGACTCAGTAAAAATGGTATCATAGGCAAATTCGTGCTCAAGTGCCTGCAATCTTGTACCAATTTATTCTTAAGTTTATGCAATCTTGCACCTATTTTTTCTTTTAAGTTTCTGCAATCCGGCAGCAGTTTTTCGCTCACCAGCTTTTTCGCTTATAAGCAGGAATAAGCCAAAAATAGATCTTCTATCAGACCGATGTATAAAAGGGGACTTTATGGAGGCATTTATGGGTACAAGCGGCTGGTATTATGATTGGAACAAAAAGAAGAACCTTGACTGGTTTATCCAAAATTCCGGGCTGAACAGTGTTGAACTTAATGCCAGTTATTACAGGTTTCCTTCGCCTGAGCAGGTTGAAGGCTGGAACAGGAAGGGGACTGAACTCCGATGGAGCATAAAAGTGCACAGGTCTATAACCCACTGGCGACAACTCAGTGAAAGTTCCCTGGAAACTCTGGGAAATTTCCTTGAGCTTTTCCGACCCATGGACCATCTCATTGATTTTTACTTATTTCAGGTGCCTCCAAAGTTTGATGATGTCGAAAGGATACTCAGATTTGCAGAAGCCGCAAAACTTGGGAAACGGTTTGCCCTGGAGATCAGGAATAAAGCCCTGCTGGGAAATGATGAGGCGTGTGAAGAGCTTATGAGAAAAGTGACCCTGGTGTCCGTAGACTCGCCGGACTACAAAAACCGCATCTTCTCCGGAAAAAACGTGTATATGAGGATGCACGGAAGAGAAGGCTGGTACAATTACAATTATTCTCAGGCGGAAATTAGCGAAACTATCAGGGAAATCCGTGAATTCGGGCCTGAGAAGACCTATATTTATTTCAATAACGACCATAATATGCTGGATAATGCAAGAAAGGCATTGAGAGTTTTTTCAGGTTTGTAAACCTGGAATTATTTCCTTTATTTTAAAAAATCTGTCTTTTCCTGAATGTACGGACCTCACTCAATGGCGTTAGTTCTCACTTTTATATGTCAACTTAAAAAGTTCGGTTTCATTTGTTAACCTTTATTATGAATAAATTATTATATTAAGAGGTATATTCAAAGTTTAGTATGGAGATTCTGAGGAGTTAACAATCAGGTGCCTCAAAATCAAAAACGAATTTTTGAGAACCCAACCCACAACAAAGAAACCATTTACCCAGAATTCCCTGTATATATAAAAAAGAAGTGAAATATATGTTCTGGAGTAAGGACTATATTGTAGAAAGGCTGAGAAAAATCCCTAGAACCCTGGAAGACATTTCAATAGAAGTTTTTGAAGGTGTACCCCCCACAAACGATTTTTTACAAAAAGCTGGCCTTTCAAGCGAGAACTGTACAGATGCATCCTGCGTCTGCAAAGACTCTCAGATAAATGTGAGTATAGAACAGACGGGTATGGAAAAAGAACTCATATACCCTTATGTAGATGATTCCGTTTCGAATGAATTTGCGGTTCAGTCAACTCAGTACCAGTTTATGGTGCCTTATGAAATCCTTGACAATAACATAAGGAAAGAATACAGGATATTCCAGCCCGAGGAACTGAAAGCAAAATTTCCTGCAGCTTATAAACAGCTAATGGAAATCAAACAGCAGTCAATGGAAATTAAACAGCAGTCAATGGAAATCAAACAGCAGTCTGAAGCCAAAACACAGGAACTCATCTCGGCTGATTACCGTTTCGAAAATGAGAGTTTCCTGCGGTATATAAACACACCTAAAATTATCATTACCAGTAACTCCCGCCTTCAGGCCTCATATGATCCAACCGGAAAGCATGTTTTTGCAAACGGTGTAGGTGTTGTTCTCGGAGACCACACACTCTACCATTATGTTACGGCTGTACTCAACTCTTCAATAGCAAAGGCTTTTCCTGAGGTCTGGAAACGCAAAGAGGTGCAGAGCAGAGGCAAACTTAATTCACAAATGCTGAAAAGGTTCCCAATCGCGTTCCCTAAAAAAGAGGGTATCGAGAATGTTATAAGCACAATCTCCCTTTACCTGATTTACCTGAACAGGCAAAAACAAATGGCAAAAGCCTACGCGATACCCGGTTACCAGGAGCTCATTGACTTTTACAAGAGAATTTCGGATCTTCTGATTCTGGACACATATATTACAAATGATCTTGACCCGAGGCTTCTTGACGTCCTTGCTGAGAACATCACGGCATCCGATGGAGGATTTGAATACAGCGACGATATAAATCTCCTGATCGGACTTCAGGAAATAAAGAAGAACATTCTGAGTTCTCCGGACTTTGGCAATTGCAGATTCAGTAACGAGTTCACAAACATTCTCGCAACTCTGAAAAACAACACTGTCTGGTAAAAGAAAAAACTCAGCCAGTCCTGCGTTATTTTCCTTTCCAGATACTTTAACTTTTTATTTTCCGGACTTTTGACTTTCTTAGTTTCCGGATGTCTCGGCTTTTTATTTTCAGTACAGTTTGACGTCTCTTTTTCGAATATTCCTATTTCAAGCATGAGTTCTGTGAGTTGATACTGCACCAGGGAGTTGATACTGCACCAGGGAGTTGATACTGCACCAGGGAGTTGATACTGTGCTGAGAGAAACATGCCGTTTTTTAGCTTAAGGCGGCAAAGAGCCGTAGAGATAAAAAGTAATTCTCAGATGAAAGTAATTCTTAGAATCCGATCCGATAGATCCTGTCAGGCCTCCGTAGAATCGAAAACAAATTCCGCATAAACTGGATAGTGATCCGAAACAGCATCCGTTTCTTCTGAAGTCAGGTTATATTCAAGGTCATATCTGAACACGCCGCTGTTCCCTGTAAAATGAGGTTCCATATCTTCAGTAATTATTATTCTGTCATAGGTGCAGTTCGTGTCTCCGGTTGTAGTGTCCATACTGTTGTCTATCAGCCAGCAATACTCGTCACAGATCAGGGCATTTGCTTTATCCTCGTCAAAATAAGAACCGTCCGCATTCAGGTCACCCATAATAACGAAGTTATCTTCCTCAGGGAAGGTTTGTCTGGTACTATCAAGAACAGTTGAAAGGGAATTGATTTCTTCGGTGGCTTCGTCCGGGTCGGTGTGAACAGTTATCAGGACAAGACTGAAGGTTTCGTTCTTATCCTCAAAGGTTGCTATATAAGGCTGCCTGTGGAAAGGATCAGTTCCTTCGGGTTCGGGATAAGTATAGGGATCACCTTCCAGCTTTACCCTGTCACAGTCATAAATATATGCATACTGCTCTTTGCTAGAAGTCCTTCCAAGCCTCTCGCTAACGACATAGGAATAATTATCCCCTTCACTGTTCACAACCTTTATCAGTGCAGGAAGAGCAGTCTGGGAACTGTCCCGTATTTCCTGTACTGCAACAATATCGTAAGTGCGGAGAATTTCTGCAAGCGTATTCATTATCCTGGAATTTGAAGCTTTTTTGACCCCAAAGACCTGAATATTGAAAGCTCCAACCCTGAGTTTTTCTTCCTGGGAACCATGAGCATTAAGTGATGAAGAAGTTCCGTTTACCTCAACCAACCCTGATTGGTTTTCTGTAACGGTTTCGTCGGCATACGAGGCAACCTCGCTTGAACCCTCAGCTTCGGCATTGGTACCCCTGCTTGAACCCTCAGATGACTGGGATGGATTTTTCGCTGCATCTGAAACTCCTGATAAAGATCCTGAGTCCGAATTTTCTGCAGAGTCGGCATTCATTTGCTCAGTAGAGTCTATACATCCTGGCAAAAATACGAAAATTGCTGCAAGACAAATTAAAAATTTGTGATGTCCTTTAAAATTCATGGTTCACCTCTTATTCAGGCTTTGAGCACCTTAACTGAAATTTCCGGGCAATATTTGAAAAACAGCATTCAAAAAGAAATAACTCTGGTTTTATACTTTCTAGATTTATACATATATATAATGTATAATCTTAGATAAAAATAGAGGTTTATATTACCAGAACTTATATCATAGGTCATCGGCTAAGGAATTTTCTTACCTGAAAGTTATCGATTTTGCATTAGAAGCCTGCCTTAAATTTCGGCATATTTACATGAAATCAATACCATATTCCACCTCACTATCTATTATAACATTTGACAAATGTTGTGGAACTGAATACACTTTATCACTATTTCTCACTTAACCGGAGACGCATGAAGTAAAATATTGAAAAACTCTAAACGATGGAAAATAAGGTTGAGTCAAAAAGTCATTAGAAAATATAAAAGAAGACGTAATTAATCTCATAATAACTAAGGTTTTATTTTCCACCATTCTCTTTTTGCCACCTATAGTGGATTCCACGTTTTGAAAGCCAGCTATCTGGACCGTATTTCCCAATTAAGTCTAAGTGGTAGTCTAAATTCGGATGAACGGACCTCAAATAATCAAGTTTAGTACAGCTATAGCGATCGCTGCACTCCCAGCATCCGAGGTATCCTTTACCTTGCACGCAGTTCCTGATCTCACAGACAGTTTTTCCACCCCCTTCTCTGCAAGGTATAGAGCATTTTAATGATTTGATTTCCTTAAGTACCTTGATAAATACCGGATATTCTCCAAAGACAGGATTTTTTTCAGCTTTGAGTTTTGCATATTCATCAAACTGAAGATCGGAAAGGTTTTCTTCAAGTTTATGAACGAGATCAAACAGATCCTTGTTAGAAGGGATGCAATCGATACAACATAACCCACACCAAGCTGTGAACTTTTCATTCATCTTTTAACCTCAAGAGAAACAGTTGACCTCAAATATGCTATCAAAGTTATACTTTACACGCATTTCTCATTATAATATTATTGATCAGGATGAAGAAGAATGATGAACAGGGTATTGTAAAATGGATATAGGATGAAAAATCAAAGCTTTATGAACAATTTCACGATCTATAAAGACGTATAAAGTCTCTATATTTGAAGACAAGGAACATTATTAATCAAGTAAGAGACCTTGTGGGTTGTCCTCTATTATCTGGTTGATGTTATTCTCAAATGTTCGTAAAGTAGTTTTCAGGTCCTTTTTGTTCTGAACCTCAGTGAAACTGGAGCTGACCTGTATTTCTTGCATGAAAACGCAATCATTTGTCATACTGAATATTTAATCATGGTAATATCAACCATGTGACACCTGATGACCACCCTATGGGAGTGGTAGAAACACCCTGTGGGAGTGGTAGAAAAATAGATTACTTTGCCTGATTCTGCAGCTTTACTTTGTAGTTGCTACAGCTTTATTTTGTAGTACTGGAAAAAATCCACACTTGGAGCCTAAGCAGTTTCCGAATGAATGCAAAGTCCAGTAAAATATTTGAAGTACACATTATTAATAAGTTCGATTTTCAAAGATCAAAAGATTGATAAAGTAGAATAGCTTCAATTGAATTCAGCGATACCGGACAGCTGGTCTAAGATAAGCAGTGCTCAGGCGCTACCCTCAAATTTTTTCGGTTAGCTATAGAGGAAATGATTTATAATGTCAAGCAAGACAACATTTGAAATAGAAGATAAGTGTCTTCCATCTTTCTTCGTGAAGCAGAAAATCTCAATTGAAAAAGGAGATGGAGTTTATGTATGGGATGAAGAAGGGAAGATGTATATTGATTTCACAGCAGGTTGGGGTGTAACATGTATTGGTCATGCAAACCCGGTCATCACTGAAGCCTTGATCGATCAGGGAAGAAAGATAATTCAAAACCCCAATTCGGGACTTACATATTCTCCTGCACGTGCACGTCTACTGTCCTTACTTACAGAGATTCTACCTCCAAATCTTACAAGAGTATTCTTCACAAATAGCGGAGCCGAAGCAAATGACGCTGCCATCAAACTTGCTCGAAAAGTAACAGGCAGGCCCGACATAATTTCTACAGATCAAAGCTTTCACGGACGTACGATCAGTACAACATCGGCAACAGGTCAGGCCAAGCACAGGGATAGGTATAGTCCTCTGATGCCTAATTATCGGTTCGTTCCCTATGATGACCTGGAGGCTATGAAACGTTCTCTGGACGAGAATGTTGCTGCAGTAATTCTTGAACCAATTCAGGGAGAAGGTGGGGTTCACATACCTTCTGAAGGATACCTGAAAGAGGTAAGCAACCTGTGTAATAAGAATGGCAGCCTGTTGATCGTGGATGAGATCCAAACCGGATTTTTCAGAACAGGGCCAACTTTTGTTACAAGTTCCTGTGGTGCAAAAGCAGACTTTATGACAATGGCAAAAGGAATTGCAGGTGGTTTCCCATTTGGTGCTTTTGCTTTGTCTGAAGCCGTTGCAAAGAAACTCGAGATCGGGGACCATGGAGGTACATACTGTGGCAACCCTCTTGGTTGTGCCGTTTCCTACGCAGTGATAAAATACCTGATAGATAACAACATTTCCCAAAATGTGAAAGAAATGGGCTCTTTTGCCCTGGAAAAAATGAGTTTATGGCCAAAAATTTATGGGAATGTAATTGCCGACATACGGGGAAAAGGGCTTCTTATTATGGTAGAATTCCAGAGCGAAGACATCGCTTCAAATGTCAAAAATGAGTGTTTGGAAAGAGGTTTATTTGTTACTCAAACTCAGGGTAATGGAATCAGGATATTTCCCGCACTAAACATCAAGAAGGAAGAGTTAGAGAAAGGCCTTTTAATTATCGAGGACGTGATTAAGAAAACTAACCTTACCTTCTGTTAGTTTACGCAGCCCAAATTTATTATATACATATAAATATATATAATGTGAAATTATTCGTGGGCGTGCGAACGATTTATATATTCTAAATACAACTTATCTAAAGATATTATGGCAAAACCTGAGAATAAAACCGAGTTTTTTTACAATGATAACGGACTGGTAGCAATAGGCAGTCCTGTGAAACTCCAGATCCTTAACTTGCTCAGGGAAGAACCCAGATCGTTTGATGAAATCGTAAAATTTACAGCAAAAGCCAAATCAACTATTTCCGTACACCTCAACAATCTAAGGTCATGCGAGCTTGTGGAAGAAAACTTTGACCCGGCAGATCGCCGCCGAAAAATTTATTATCTCACTTCCCGCTACATGGGTTGTTCTCAGGAGCCTTTCACAGAGCATTACAGAAATTTACTGGAAAAGGTTCCTGCATGCGGAAACAATAGGTCCTGCTTCACAGAAATCCTGCTCCACGCGCTTTACTTTGGCTTTGAAGCATATGGGATTGATAATACCCCTGTTGTAAAAATAATAGGAACCGATCTCGGAAGATCTGTTTCCCACATTTTTGAATCCGAGACTCCTGAAGAACTCCTGAGGGAAATAGGGGATTTTCTGGAATTCCAGGGGAAGTGCAGGGTTACAGTACTTGTGGACCCTCCTGCTCTTCAGATTGAAGACAATTTCAAAGCCAGATCAACACCGATAATAGGAAAACCTTTTTGCACCTTAACGGAAGGTATTATTGAGGGAATTCTCAAAGGAAAACTCGAGAAGGAGTACAGAGTTACCGAGACCGAGTGTTACGGATCAGGACATAGACACTGCCTTTTTAAGATAACAGTATAAATTCCTTTACCGCACAAACAGTATTACATATGAATTATTATTAATAACTCTGGATTTTAAGTGTCCTTCTATTCTCAAAACTAACTGGCTTATAAAATTTTACTCGGTACAGCTCTTTTTTTCGGGCTTCAGCTCATTTCCCACGTTATATTTTCCCAATCAGGGTGCAGCTTTCAGCGAGCGTCACCGATTACGACTCCCATCTCGGATTTCAGGCGAGGCCCTATTGCTGCAACTATACCAGGCCCGTCGGTGTTTTCCCGGCAGACGATTGCATGTTCCAGCAACCCAAGGCGCTCGATTTCATAAATGTCCCTTCCATGACCTGTCTTTTTAATCGCGCTTTTGATTTCCGAGCGGGTTGCCCCGTTAACAGTTACTCTATCAGTAGCTGCTTTTTTCCAGCCCCACCAGATATCAAGCTGCTTTTTGGTGAGACGAGCTTTTAAATTCTTATTCGCCTTAATAACCTCAATCTCAACCGGCAAATGGGGGATAAGGCCGAATCTCGAGGCAAGCTGTTTTGACTTTCCGCTGCCCAAAGCTTTCAGTTCTTCGGTTTCAACTTTTACAGGCACCCCGATATTGACCAGAAAAGCGTCCTCTCCGAAAGCCTGGAGAAAACCCAGATACACCTTTCCGGGTTCAGCTTTTTTTGCAGGCGTCCCATATCTGGTGGCCAGCAGATTCGCAGACACTTCCTCGTCCTCGCCTTCAAGGGTGAACTCAACCCAGTTTTCAGGGGTAATAGAAATCGCAATTTTTACTTCAAGGTCTTTCAATTCATTCTCGACCAGAGTTTTCAAAAGCCCAGCCATTCTTTCCCGGTTCTTTCCGTAAATATACTGGAGGGTTACAACTTTTATCATATTTTTCCTACCAATTTTCTCTTCTGCTTTGTTTTTACCGGGAACTGAATAATTCCTCAGCTCCTGAGGTAAGCTTCCAGAAGCTTTTCACTTTCTTCCAGAGCTGAGATTACAGTCTCATTAATGGGGCTTTCTGCCCTTTCAATCTGATTCTGGAGTTTTTTAATGTCCCTGCTATAAGGGCCAAGTTTCCGGGAAATTGTATCCTTACTATCTCCCTGCTTGATTGCGTCCCTATGGATACTTTCGATTTTGTTCCTGAGTTTTTGGATTTTCTCAAAAATTTCGGCATTCAGAGGGTCAAGCTCTTCTGCCTGTTCAGGCTCTTTACCGCCTTCCTTTTCTGCAGCTTCTTCCCTTTCAGGACCATTATCCAGGGACTCCTCTTTCTTATCCTTCAACGGCTCCTCTTCAATTAAA
Source organism: Methanosarcina sp. DH1 (assembly GCF_020804205.1). Lineage (NCBI taxonomy): Archaea > Methanobacteriati > Methanobacteriota > Methanomicrobia > Methanosarcinales > Methanosarcinaceae > Methanosarcina > Methanosarcina sp. DH1. The sequence continues at coordinate 9,068 of NZ_WJBJ01000003.1, forward strand.
TCCCTGAACTCTTTAAGAGCAGCTTCGACCTCTCTTCCGTATTCGGTAAGTTCGACAAACTTTATCCGCCCCTCGAATGTGAATCTTATAAGTCCGCACTGTTCCATTTTCGCGAGGATCCTTGTTGTATGGGCAAAGGTGGAGTCTATCTCTTTAGAAATGACAGACGCATAGGTCTTACCCATTGAGCCTATAAACAGCAGCGCACGAGTGGGTTTTTCCTGCAAAAATAACTTTTCTGGATTTTCGTCGGACATAATATCACATTGGAATTTCTCTAGCGGATTACTTCTAGATCTGAGTCAAAGCACTTTAAGTATTCTTCAATGGTTTATATAATACTGGGATTCTTCAGTGAGTTATATAATACTGGGATTCTTCAGTGAGTTATATAATACTGGGATTCTTCAGTGAGTTATATAATACTGGGATCCTTCAGTGGATAATACTGAGACAATTCCTAACCTTTACTTTTACCTCTGCATTTTTATATGAGGAACTCACTCTGAAAGCGCCCTGATTATTTCCTTAATTTCTGTAATAGGCGCATCGGTTCGGAATGAAGTACCGCTGAAATGAGTCCTTGATGCTTCAAATCCGTGGGCTTTAAGGGCTACGATCAGGATTTCTATCCCGGTTGCAGAAGCTCCAAGTTCTTTACAGATAACATGCTGGTCATAGAACATCGGGATATCGAGTTCGTCCCTGCAGAAAGTAATTATTTTTTTTGCTTTATCTTTTGTGTTTAGAGGATGCACTTCAAGTTCGGAAATAACCTCATCACAGAATGCCTGCTCCCTGAATGGCCCAAGCCATAGAGGGCCTGCAATTTGTGTGGAAGCCCCACAAACAGGGCATTCTTTCTCGATATGTACTGCAAGTCCGTACACAGGCTCTCTAAACCCACATTTTGGACAATGAATACTGAAGCCTATTGACTTTAGAGTTCGGTCAGTTTGTTTTGTTCCAGGGAGAACGTCGAGGTATGCGCGAACATAATGGCGCGTCACATGGGAAAGCAAAGGTGACATTCCTTTTTCATGCTTTGCAAGCTCTCTGGCACACGCCCCCAGGAGGACTCGAAGCCCCATTTCACTGTGATATTCCGTATTAAGGGGTACAGCCGCATATTTCCGTATCCCGGCTTTCAGGTGAGCCCCGCATAAGGGAGCCGTATCTGTTGCTGTAACCGACAGCATACTCCTGACCGAGGCTGATGCTGCGTCCAGGAAGGGCGAAGGAGTACCAAAAGGGTCAATGTCCACGATATGGTATTTTTGCTCGTGAAGCAGCACATTTGCACTCTTGCGGGTAGCCAGGGTTTTTTCCTCAAGCCCGTTAATTTTGATATTTTCCTTTATAAGTTCAAACGCTTCAGGACTCCAGTCATTCATAGTCGCATGGATCCCTACTTCGCCTGCAATCCGAAGCCCCCTTATCCCTGACGCTGAAAAAGCGTCCACATAGCGGACTTCTTCCCTGAGAAGCTCTTTTCTCGAAAGAAGCCTTTTCACAAATGCAGCCGTAGCTGCAACATTAATATCGCGGTTAAGCTCCATCTCCGGATTGTAAAAAACCGGAGCTGCCGAGGGAGGGAAGGTGGCATCCGGAGGCGGTACCGGAACTGAAACCTTTGTTGTGCCTTCGACTATAGTTTTATATATCATTTGAAACTGCTATACTTTGGGATCTTATTTTACAGTAATGGTCGTCTGCATTTTAGGATATCCTTTTACACTGAAATTGTAGCTTCCTGACTCATTGAACGTATACTCCAGAGTATTTCCATATACAAGCCTTTGGTCCTCGAAAAGGCGCTCCTTGCTGGTAAGGGTAAGCACACTGGACTCCTGGTAATTTCTCCAAACAACTGTATCTCCGATATTGATTTTCAGGCTTGAAGGAATCATAAGATAATTCTTAAGCCTTACAAGGTGTGACGTCGGTACGGTCTCACCAGGCCGGATGGTTCCAGCTTGCCCCCTTTCCCCGGTCCAGGCTTCTGTTTGCTCCATCTCAGGTTCATTAGTCATTCCGGAAATTTCCGCGTCTTCTGGCGTGTCTAAATATACCTGTGTTCCCGTTTCTTCCGGAGTTTCCATTTCTTCCTGTGTTTCCGTTTTTTCCGGTGTCCACGTTTCTTCCTGCGTTCCTACGGGTGTTCTCACTTCTCTTTGTCTTTGCGAACCTCCTGAACTGCCGCTTGCCTCCCGGTCTTTTTTCCCATTATCCTTTTCGTCTTCCGAGCTCAGGCAGCCTGATATTATTACTGATAGGGCTATCAGGAGTAAAATTATTTTTTTTGTTTCCAATCCCCTTCCCCTTATTACTAATCTACCTTTTGTATTCCCAGTTTAATATAAGCCATTTATAAATAATAATGCTTTCTTAGAACAGTTCTTTCAGCCGGAGTTATTTTTGAAGCGAAGGCGTGAATTTCGGATGATAAGCGCTGATCTGGATCATATAATAAGGAACTAATTTTAGCAATAATCAGATCATTTTAGTAATAAGTGGCGAATTTTAGTAATCTGGAACGAATTTTAATGCTAGTTTGTATGTTGTTCAGGAACGTAGTTCTAAAGGTCTCAGAAAGCCTTAGAAAAGAACATGCATACTTAAGGAGAAGCAAATTAAGATGTATATTTACCCAGAGATGCCCTGATTTAAAAAGCGTCAAAAATAGATTGCCAGGAAATTTTATTGGCCAAAATTTTATTGGCCTTTCCTGCAAATAGTTAGAACATCCATCAAGCTTGATATTCCCTGAACTTTCAACTCTTTAATTTTTAGAAACTATTTATCAGGGTTCATCAACACTAACGGTGACATTCATTCTGGACTGGCCGACAACACTGAATTTGTAGTCCCCTGTCTCGTTGAAGGTATATGTAAAAGTACGTTTGTACGAAAGTCTTGTATCATTGAAAATCTTTTCTTCACTCACGAGGGTAAGGACCCTTTTTGGGCTGTCTTCCATATTTACCCAGGAAACTGATTCTCCCTTTTTTATTTCAAGACTTGAGGAACTTATCCTGTTATTGATCAGTCTTAACACATATGGAGTGTCTTTAATTTCAGAAGATGAGATATTAAGTCTTCCATTGTCTCCCGAAGTTACGCTTTCTTCCGAGGTTAGGTTTTCTTCCGAGGTTAGGTTTTCTTCCGAGGTTAGGTTTTCTTCAGTGGTTACGTTTTCTTCAGGGGTTGCGTTTTCTTCAGGGGTTACATTTTCTTCCGGTGTATCTACAACAGTTGTATTTTCCACAGGAGTTACGGTTCCCTCCGGGGTTGCATTTTCCTCTGTTGAGGGTTGTTCATTCCCTGTGCATCCTGAAAGTAAAACGGCGCCGAATATAAGAAGCAGCACAAGTATTTTTGTTTTCATCTTATTCCTCACATCTTACGATTGTGAAATTTAGGAAATCAACAGATCAAATCAAAATCTATGTAATTTTAAGCTGATATTCAATTTGAAGCTTAACCATTTAGATTTTATTGACCCTTATTAACACCTATGTTGGTTTTTGTTTAATCTTAATTTAACCTTTATTGACCTTTTGAGGACTCAGTGTTTTTATTGATACAGTTTGTTCTTAAGGGAATTTCAAATCTTATTATTCTTTTTTAGGATAGTCCGTACTTATAAATGTATTTTCTACTTCCATTTCTATTTTTTAAAGTATTTTTGCATATTGATATATTTTTAAGAGACTTTTTATTATTTTCGGGTACATCACATTTTTATCTAATAAGTCCAGGGATGACTCAGTATCAAAATCTAGTGATGAATGTAAAATTCAAAATCACTATATTTTGTAATTGGTCACTTTTGTAATTGGTCACAATCCTTGTGATACAACTTAGGGATTGAGGTCTTTAGATATCGAATATTGATTTTAATGAAAACCTGATTTTTCTTGCTAATTCAGATTTTCAATCAAAAAATGCAAAAATCACTGGATTTTGGACCAGAGTCCCAGGGATGCGATGCCAAAAGTAGGGTCAGGTAATAGGGTCAGGCAATTATATCATTAATCACGCAGGTCTGCCTGCATTATGGGCAGTTTGTCGAATGTATCTGTGACCCTTTTAAATAGTTTGCCTGTATTTTGCCCAAAGCCCTAATTCAAGCCTCTAAATTAGGTTATACCTTTCTTGCAACACCGCTAAAAAAAGTATATTGTCTTTTATTATACCATTACTTATATACCATTACTTACATAGTAATAATTGGTCCATAGGGTCAAGTCCCGATGTATAAAGAAGACGTACAAAGAAAGTATGTAACTTAACTAAGGTAACTTGAATAAGGTAACTTAACTAAGGTAACTTAAATAAGGTAACTTGACTAAGGTAACTTAAATAAAGTAACTTAACTAAGGTAACTTAAATAAGGTAACTTGACTAAGGTAACTTAAATAAGGTAACTTAAATAAGTACTAACTTAACTGAGTACAGAACTAAACTACATTAAAATTGGACCAGGCCTTATGGATCACTTTATAAGTCTAAAAGGCTTTTTATTATATGATTTTTGACAATTCTTTTGATAACTCTCTGACTATTCTTTTGGTAGCCTCTTTTCGTTAAACTTTAATTAGTAATATTTTCATGCTTACATTTCCCTTTTGTTTCATCTACTTTACTTTTGTTGCACCTGGTGGTTGCTGTCGACTGAATCAGTTTTTAGGAATTATGAAGTTGGGGAACAAAATCAATTACGTCAAAAACTGTAGATTAAAGTCACGGTTTAGACAGTTAACGATCTGGTGCTGTTGGTTTTTCAGTTCAACTGCGTAAGTCCCAAACATACCATCTAGCAAGGCGTCACTGCATATGGAGGAGAAAGTCCCTGTCGGGAACATGCGGGAGATAATAATTGGTGATGGCTATTTCTTATTAAAAACTAAAACCAGTAACCTACACATATAACTATTTCTTATTGAAAACTAAAACAAGTAACATGCACACAATTTTTTATTACATTTTTACTTTTTTACATCACTCTAAATTTTATAGTAAATTCCGTCCCATTGCCTTTTTTTAGTTCAAGTTTGCCTTCTAACTGGTCTATGAGAGTGTTTACCAGTTGCATTCCAAGGCTAGCAGGATTTTCCAGATCAAAATCTCCAGGTATACCTACTCCATTGTCTGAGACTATCAGGATAAAACTGGTACCGTGAAATTCCTCTTGTTTGCTTCCTGCTATATTGTCTTTACATTCAATTGATTCTCCTTTACAAAGTTCAATTTGAATCTGCCCATTATCTCTGTCAACAAATGCATGTTTAAGAGAATTTGAAACGAGTTCATTGACAATTAGCCCTAACGGAACTACAGTATCCATATCAAAGAAAATATTTTCTTCCAGATCCATGTTCAATATAATATCGGCATTTCTAGATCTGTACGTCTGGAAAATGTTCTCAACAAGCCTCTCTAGATATTTAGAAGAGTTCAGTACATCGCTTCCCATGCCTTCGTGAAGCTCTTCGTGGATGAGAGCCATAGATAATACTCTATTCTGGCTTTCCCTGAAAGCTTCAACAACTTTCGTATCATTGAACTTATCAGCCTGAAGATCGAGAAGAGAAGAAATTACCTGAAGGTTATTCTTTATCCTGTGATGGATTTCCTTCTTACGGGCAGTTTCTATACTTTTAAGGAAATTTTCGGTCTTTTTTCTGTCAGTAATGTCTTTCAATACCCCGATAGCTTCACAAGGCTGGCTATCATAACCTGTAAGCCAGACTCCGTTATTTTCTATATAAATGCAACTTCCATCTTTTTTTCTCAACCTTAATTCTTCCTTAAATCTACCTCCAGTCTTTCTTGCACTCTGAAACTTTTCATCCCCACCACTCATATCTGTCAGATGGATATTTTTAAGCCATACTTTCTTTCCAAAACTCTGAAACTCTTCAAGGCTATACCCTGTAACTTCTTCTATAGCACCTGCCCAGCTACTCTTATCTGTTCTTAAATCATATTCATATACCACTTGCCCTGTCTGCTCTGTAGCGATTCTGTATCTTTCTTCACTCTTCCGGAGTTTTTCTTCGACTCTTTTACTTCTGGTCATATCTCTGGAGATAACTGAGATGGAAACCAGCTTTTTAAAGGTGTCAAAAATCGGAGAAAAAGTTACTGAAACGTTTATTATCCTGCCGTCTTCTCTTAACCGCAAAGTCTCATAATTGTGGATTTTGTCTCCCTGTTTAAACAGTTCAATTAATTCTTCTGTTTCCTCGACTAGGATGGGCGGTTCAAGGATGGATATGGGTTTCCCAATAATTTCTTTAGCTGAATAACCATAAGTTTGCTCTGCACCTCTGTTCCAGCTGGTAATAGTACCATCAAGCGAGATAGTTAAAATAGCATCATTTGATGACTCCACAATATCTGCTAAACTCCTGATTTTTTCTTCTTCCTTCTCATGCCTGGAATTTTTTATCTGTTCCAATTTTCCTTCCCTTTTGATTAACACAACCTGGTGGTTAATAGCCACCTCGATGATTTTGGTTGCATCGAACTTATCAAGAGAATAGGTACAGAGAGCGATCATCTGATAATTGCCTGTGGCACTGTCCAGTTTTATCTCATAGTTAACAAAATCACTCCAATTCTCTTTATCCAGCCACAAAGCATTTCCACTCAACCTCAATCCATCGTATCCACTCGCCAGGGCCTGGTTGAGTTTTTCAACAAGACTGCTTAAGACTCTCTCCGAATCAAAAACGCCCTCTTCTGCATAAAACCGACTGTAAGGAATAATTTGTATCTGCCCTTTATCCAAATAACTATCAATATAAGGAACAGTCATTCTCAGGAATTCTTTTGCATCTTTTACTTTCAGGGGTTCTGACAGGATCCACAAGCAAAACTCGTTATTATTCAGTCCTGTCTTGAAGTAAGGAACCAGTGTATCTATTAAATCTTCTTTTGTTTGATAGAATTGACAAATATGTGTACCCCAGGGTACATCTCCAATAATATCAATGCCAGATTTCCTCAGGCTTTCTTTCACTCTAACTTTCCTCCAAATAGAAGAATGTAAAGGCAAATGTTTCTTATCTCAATCATAGTCACGAGGCTAAATAATGCAACTGCCCAATGAGGCGCAATGAAGTTTGTTGTTGCAACAATTACAGGCGTGACTATACGCGCCCCAATCTTCTTATTTTTCACAATTTCGGCTATAGTATTTGAACCCTGAAGTTAATTACTGAAAAATGTCAAGCACCGGAACAAATTTAGTTCTCGTAAACATATGTTCTGTTAATTTTATTCAGATTTAATCGAGACTTAATCCAACAATCGTGTTTTAAATATAAATGGAATAATAAAAATTAACGCGTATCTACTGAAAAAGATGATTCTTATCTGGTCTTATAAAATAACTTAATTCATTAATTTACTTTAATATTATTCTATATTAATACTTTCTTCGAAGAGACAGCGACTCAAAATTTTCTGATATCGAGTGATTTTATCAAGAATCGAGTGATTTTTATCAAGGGATCTTCCCTATACAAAGATATCATCTCAAGCAGTCTCAAAACTACAGTTGACTCTACAGTTGGATATATATTCGACTTCAAGGTAAATGTATTCCTTAATTTCAGAATAAATTACGGTCTAAATCCAAAATCAACAATACAAATTATCAATTGTAGAAATAGGTAGAGTTTTGAGACCGCATGATCTGGAAAGTCCTTTTATTTCGGGCTCTTCTTCTCATTATCTTCTAATTTAATTTCCCGCTCCGTGGTTGCAATAGCATATACTTCACCTACTTCGTTTACCAGTGAAGTGGCGGTCAGCCATACATCCACTATCCTGCCATCTTTGGTAATTCTTTGGGTGCGGTAAGGTTCAAGAACCTCAGCCCGGCTAAGCTTTTTCACTATAAGTAGCTCTTTTGTTTTCCGATCTTCCGGGATCATGCTGCTAACATTCATTGAGATTGCTTCGGCTTCACTCCAGCCATAAATACTCTCTGCCTTTGGATTCCAGGCCAGGATGTTGCCTTCCATGTCCTGCAACGTTATAGCATCGCTTGCATCGTGCGCTACTGCAACCAGGCGGCGCATAGTTTCAGACTCATTAAGCCTCACCCGTTTCATCTCGGTAATATCCGTAAAAGTAATTACCGCTCCTTCAATAGTGTTTTCAAGAGTGCGATAGGGCCGGATGCCCAGCAAATACCAGGTATTCTCCTTAGTCTGGACTTCAATATCTTTGGGTATCAGGCTGTCCAGCACCTCTTTTATATCCTCTACCAGACGGTCGTAGCCCAGAAGGTTTGAGACAATATGTCCAACCGGCCTTCCAATGTCTGATGGGATCAGGTTTATCAAACGTGTAACTGGAGGAGTGAAGCGCATGATACGTAGTTGATGGTCCACAAAGATAGTGCCGATGCCTGTCCCAGCCAGCAGGTTATTCATGTCGTTATTGGCTTGAGACAGTTCAGCTACCCTGTTTTGCAGCTCGATATTGACCGTGCCCAGTTCTTCATTTACGGATTGCAGTTCCTCCCTTGAGGTCTCCAGTTCCTCGTTTGTGGACTGTAGTTCCTCGTTGACTGACTGCATTTCTTCGTTGGCAGATTTGAGTTCTTCATTGGAAGTTGTCAGTTCCTCATTAGAAGCTTTGAGGCTTTCTTCCTTGGCCTGTAGCTCCTTTTTTAGCTTTAAGATCCGTACATCCACATCCGTTTCACAGGCTTTTTCGCCAGCATCTGTGGAGATAGCCTTTTCGGTTTCGATCTGCTCCAACTCCAGCGTTTCCTCAAAAGTGACCAGGAATAAGTTTAGCCAGGTGGTTGTATCATGGTTTCGCTCTACAGGTCTTACTGCCAGATTAATTGTAGTGAAATTGCCGTTGGTTTTAACTCGCACTCTGGGATGAAACACTGGCGCTTTATTTATGACGGCTCTGTGCAAGGCCGTAGTCAGTTCTGATCTTAATCCCTCTCGAGCCATACTCAATATGTTCATGCCAACTTCACCCGAAGCTGGTTCAAGGTACATGCCAGTACGGCCATAAATATACAGGATATTACCGTGTTCGTCGATCAAAACACTGGCAGGAGCATAATATTGCAGCATTGCGTGTTCGGTTAGCTCGCGCAGTTTAGGTCTGATTTCGACAGGAACGTTGCCTGAAGGTTTTCTGGCTTCGCTTTTCATTGATGGTGAAATAAAAGTACCTATGGAAAGGAAATACTCACTGCTATGACCTCCTTTTTTAATATAGAGTTTTGACTTGCGGTCCAGTGTGTCAAAAAGATTTATGAACTCGCCCACATTTTCGGAAGGACCAAGAAAGAGAAATCCACCAGGGTTCAAAGCGTAGTGGAAGAGTGGAATTAGTTTCTTCTGCAGTTCTTTGTCCATATAGATCAGCAAGTTGCGACAACTGATGAGGTCAAGCTTAGAAAATGGAGGGTCCTTAATGATATCCTGTTCGGAAAAAATAACCATTTCGCGGATATTGTGATGAATATGGTAGTAGCCGTCTGAATCCAGAGTGAAGAAGCGCTTAAGCCTTTCAGAGGACATATCAGCGGCAATATTGGCTGGATAGAGGCCACTACGGGCCTTTTCAATAGCCTTACTGTCAATATCAGTGGCGAAAATTTGCACCTTGAAATTTTGGTCAAAATTATCCATCTGTTCCTGGAGTAAAATGGCTATGGAATATGCCTCTTCACCTGTGGAACATCCGGGCACCCAGATACGTATTGATGACTCTGGGTACTTGCCGACAAAGAGACATGGGATGACCTGTTCCTGGAGTGCTTCATAAACTTCAGGATTACGGAAGAAACTGGTGACGCCGATTAAAAGGTCATGAAAGAGAGCTTCCACCTCAGCAGGCTTTTGCTCTAAATAACGCACATACTCATCCACATTTTCAATATTTCGGATAGCCATGCGCCGTTCAACGCGCCGATTGATGGTACCGTATTTGTAGTGAGAAAAGTCATGACCAGTCTTGATGTGAAGAAAATTGAATATATTTTTCATCAGGCATTCAAATTTTGAGGTTACCTGGCGTGTTTTACCGAATACATAGGTAATATAATTAATGAGCTGTGCAGGCATCTCTTCAGGCTTCAGGATGTAATCCACCTGACCTGTAGCAATAGCACTAAGAGGCATATTGTTGTATTCGCTGGACTCAGGGGCCTGTGCCATTACCATTCCTCCCTCAGCCTTGATAGCCTGCACCCCTTTTGTGCCGTCGCTACCGGTACCCGAGAGGATAATACCGATAGCCTTTTCTTTCTTGTCCTGGGCCATAGAGCTGAAAAAGATATCAATCGGTAGGCGACGACCACGCGGTTGGGACGGCTCTATCAACTGGAGCACGCCGTCCCGAAGAACCATATCGCGGTTAGGCGGGATGATATAAACACAGTTAGGCTCAATATTTATCCAATTTGTAACTTCGTATACAGGCATCCGGGTAAAGCTCCTGATCAGGTCGGAAAGAATGCTTTTATAATTAGGATCCAGGTGCTGTATCAGGACAAAAGCCGCTCCGGGATAGGTGTCTGAGGGCATGGCTGAAAAGAAGGCTTCGAATGCAGCTAGCCCACCAGCCGATGCCCCGATGCCTACAATTGGAAAGTCCTTTTTTGGAGACTTATCCAGAGATACATCCAGAACAGAATTTTCTCCAGTTGAGATTTTTTCTATAGCTTGCGGCTTTTCTTTTTTTGACCTTTGTATTTCCTCTTTGCCTGTGGGCTCCTTCTCCTTGTCCGTGTTATCACATCCCTCTTAAATCACAGGTATTTTTCCTTACCAGAATATCCTAAGTTACGCATATTCTTTTAAAACGTTGTTCAGAAACATACTTGATCATCATCGGACATTGTTGCCAATTTTAATTGTGAAATATAGATTAACCCAATAGCAGGAGATCGCATATATTTTCTGTGTCTTTATGTCGCAAGAGTATGCCCAAAACAATGCAGGTGATAGATAATATAAAATGAATATGTAAAGATTACCTGCTCAACAAATATAAGCTAGAGGTAAGTGATACTTATCATTACACTACCTTCGCTAAAAATTGTCAGAGAATTCGAAGAACCTGTCTGAAAGTCAATAATGAATGTTACAAAGATATAACTGTTGTAAAGATACAGGAAGTCACAACAGGTTCGTCTGGATAGCTCATTTAATTGTCTGTAAAAAGGAAGAAAAGCTTGCCCACAAACCTTTTCAAAAAAGGTTTGATCGAAAAACTATAGCAACGACTTGCCCACAAACCTTTTCAAAAAAGGTTTGATCGAAAAACTATAGCAACGACTTGCCCACAAACCTTTTCAAAAAAGGTTTGATCGAAAAACTATAGTAACGACTTGATTACAACCTTTTCAAATGAAAGCTTGCCCACAAACTTTCTAAAAAAAGCTTGACCAAAGATTTTTTCAGAATCTGAACCACAATAAGTAGATTGCAGGAGCAAGCACGGCCCAGAGGAGAAGCGAGTAAACCAGCCCTTTTTTCCACCCAGACCTGAGAATCAAATAACTTGCAGCAAGAGCACAGCAAATGTCTGCCAGCATTCCCACAAGTGCACCTTTAGAAAGCTGTTCTGAGATCAGGAGCAGTTCGCTTCCTTTATAATCTATACTCAGGCCCAGAATTGCTGCCAGATATACTGCCGGGAAAGCTGCAAAAACTCCCCCCAATCTGCCTCCGAATTTCTTTGCAACAATTGCGGAAATTGCAACAGCGCTTCCTCCAAAAAGAAAACGAAGGAGAACCGGAAGTAGCTCTATGTTTAGCATTGTATCCCTTTCTGTGTACTGGAACGCTCTATATATGCAGTAATACAACTTTTTATGTAGTAATACAGCTTTTTATGTCGTAATACAACTTTTCTGGAGAATTATACTTGTTTTAAACTTTGCTTTAACGTTAATTTCCATATTTTTCCCTGATCTCGGATTCTTTAAGGACACTGAGCCCGAGCTTCTCAAGGATTTCGGAAATCTTTTTCCTTTCTCCGCTTTTCATGGATTTCCGGTCAAAATAAGCAAAATCAGCCTTTGATTTTTCAATTGCTTGTTTGATCAGGGCTTCATCCACAAATTCAAGCTTGTACTTGGGAAAATTGTGTCCAAAGGATATCCCGGTTTCAAGCAAAAGTCCGGTCTGGCGCATGGCATAATGCCCACCTCCAAAACCGATGGCAACTGGCACTTTTTCAAGGGAGACTGAAAGGATGGCTTTTGCAGCAACCTCTCCTGCTTCAGGATCTTTCCACTGCACTTCGGTGCTTCCTATTTCAGCATAAAGAGAGGGAACTAAAAGCTCAGTCGGCCCATGGTGGGTCACTTCAAGGGTAACATCGTACTTCAGGCCTTTTTGCTCAGCCAGGCGCTTCATTTCCATAAGGATGGACTTCATGGCAGCCGGAGAAGAGACTGCAAGAGACTTCGGGCAGCCTCCAAGCCTTGCATCGTCTGAGGGATTCCCTGTACAGTGTACAGTAAGGGAAGAAATCTCCTCTTTGCTCCGGTGTTTGGATGCGAAAATTATAAGGGAAGCTGGCAACCCTGCATTTTCGAGTTTCCTGTCGAGTCCGTCCTGGAAGACATGCATTTCCTCGATATCAATAAGCCTGAATTTTCCGTCCTGCGACTCCCTGGCCGCAGAGAATCCGGAGTTTTCAGGAAGCTCAAGGAGGTTCCATTCCATGAGGTTTAAAAGGTTGGTCTTAATGTTCTGGCTGGCAAGGTCGGGGGCAGAACAAATGATTGTTATTCTTGGGACCGGGTCTTCAAGGAGGTTTTTTTCCTGGCTCCCGGAATTTTCTGGATTGCTGTTTTCTTTCATTTCTGATCAATTCAAGTCCTTATCACTTTACGTTCCCTATAGATTTCGTTAAGATAGATAAAGCCAACCCCGTATCGCAGTCTGGATGTAGACCTGAATAGGCTATGAAGTGTTACCTTGAAAAATTAGAATCGATAAAGCCCGAAAGAAAACCGAGAAAAAACCGAGAAAAAAACCGAGAAAAAAACCGAGAAAATCATATGGAAAAAATGGAAAAGAAAGTCCCTATATTAAGAACCGGGGTAAGATCTGAGGTAAAAAACCTCCAGTGAAGAGTAAAAAGATATCTGAAGTAAAAAACCTTAAGTGAAGAGTAAAAAGATATCTAAAGTAAAAAGCAGCATGAACCGTAAGCGAAATGTAACTAAGGTAAAAGCAGCAAAAAGCATACTTATTTTAGAAAAACCTGACAGAAAAGTGCTTTCAGAAATATTTCAGAAAAATATTATTGGCAGAACCCTGCTCCCTGAGAAGCAGGAGTCTGCGTTTTTCTATAGAAAAAGTCGTTTGAAGTGCTGAAACAGGATTATCCAACGTGGATGTAAGAGTCCACAAGTTTCCTGATTTCTTCGTTCTTGCCGTAGAGTCTCTCACTGAGATTGTTGTCGTCAAGGCCTTCAAGGTAGTTTACGGTGTCGTTGATCATACCTTCGGAGAAGACATCGTATTCCATGAAGATATCTTTCAGTCCTTTCAGGGCCTGAGCGGACTCGTAGCAGGAAGCAGGCAGGTGCTCAAGCTGGGCAAGTCTGTCCTTGTGTTCGTCCTTGAAAATGTTGACATCGATGTAGAGCTTCTTTGCAACATCAAGAGCGTTGTTCATTTCAAAGCCGTGGCGGATACCTACAGCAAAGGCTGCCATCAAGAGGTAAAGGTCAGCTGAGGGGTCTGCTGCACGGAACTCAAAGGTAGACTTGTAGCTGTGGCTCTTGAACTCTTCATTATAGTTCGGGTTGGCGATAGCTACCATCTTGCTGGATTCTTCAGCGAACCAGCCAAGAGGCACACGGATCAGAGCAGAGCGGTTCCTGTCTCCCCAACAGATGTTGGTAGGAGCTTCCTGGTGAGGTACAAGACGCAGGTAGGATGTAGGAATTCTGTTTCCAAAAGCAGTAATTCCTGCTGCAATGTCAAGAAGACCAGCTATTGCAGTTTTTGCAGTGTCACTAACTCCGCCATTCTCGACCATAACGCTCTTTCCGTCCTTCAGGAGCTTCATATGGACGTGCAGACCGCTTCCGGCTTTTCCGACAGTAATCTTCGGAGCAAAGCTTACAATTACACCGTACTGGTCGGCAAGCATCCTGAGCATCCACTTTGCGATAAGCAGACGGTCAACAGTGTTCTCAAGTGCGTCAGTCTCAAATTCGATTTCGTTCTGCTCGTAGTAGTATTTGTCGTCAGTAAAGTTACCGACTTCAGAGTGTCCGTACTTGATTTTTCCGCCAGCTTCGGAGATGTACAGCATTGCTTCCTTTCTGAGCTGGTCGAATTTGGTGAAGGGATTGGACTCGTGGTATCCTCTCTGGTCAACGGCTGGGAAAGCCATATTGACATCTTCTTTGTTGGCAATGATGTAGTATTCGAGTTCACCCATTGACTGAAGTTCATAGCCTGTCTTCTCGATCAAGACCTGGCCAGCCTTCTTCATGACGGTTTCGGAAGAGCTTGCAAGAGGGCTTCCATCCTTGTCGAAGTAGGAACAGAGGATATCCAGGGTTGGGATTTCTTCAAAAGGATTCACGAAGGCAGTCCTGTATTTAGGGAGGATATAGAGATCGCTTGAGTCTGCTTCGATGTATGTAAAAAGGCTTGATCCATCGACTCTCTCACCAGCGGAAAGCAAGTTGTCAAGATGTTCTTCGTCTCTGATCACAAAGGCGAGAGATTTGAGTCTTCCATCTCCACCAATATAACGGAAAGTCAGCATCTTAATGCCGTTTTCCTTTATGAACTTTATAATATCTTCTTTGGTGAATTCGCTTGCTGGTTTGTTGAGGTACTGTACCAGTTTATTAGGATTCAATTCTACGGATGATGCTTTCATAATTATCCCTTCTTTTTTAACTGCAATATTCTAGATAACTGTAATATTCTAGGTATTAAAGCCTCATTTCAATACCAAATATTTTTCAGGCTCACGGATTGCCACATCGGCCATAATTTGGTTAACTCTTGCCTGCTAGGAAGAAGATAACTTACTGCTGTCTATATAAAGTTTTTCATTTTTTTATTTTTTTGAAAAAATACTATAAAAAAGAGAAGGCGGCACGGCCTCAGTTTAATTTTTTTAAAGTTAGCTTTCCCTTACCGAGTTAAAAGTCAGTTGAAATCCAGGGTTTTATTAGTTAAGGGTTTTGCCTAATAAATATATCGGACAAATACAATATAGTCATTAAATTAATCACTAAATGAGTCCAGTTGTCGGAATGATAGATGCAGACGGCTTTGTCTGAATCTTATTTTGAGTCGCTTTACTGCATTGGGGAAGTGGAGGTAAAAAATATGGAGATTTACAGTGTTCCTGAAATTGCCAGAGATGTATTCTGGGTTGGGGCAAAAGATTGGACCCGTAGAATGTTTGATGCCCTGGTCCCGCTGCCTCAGGGGACAAGTTACAACGCTTATCTTGTGAAAGGAGAAGAAAAAACAGCGCTTATTGATACCGTAAATCCTGGTTTTGAAGAGGAGTTCGAAGATAAAATAAACCTGGTTTCCAGCCTGGAAAAACTGGACTACCTGATTATGAACCATGCCGAACCAGACCATTCCAGTGCAATTCGTTATATTATGGATAGGGCTCCAGGCTCAGTGCTTGTTACGACTGAGAGAGGTGTGAAAATGGCACGCCTTTACCATGACCTGCCAGACGCCCGGATTAAAGTTGTTGCCGATGGAGATGTTATTGATTTGGGAGGAAAAAATCTGCGCTTTATTGAAGCTCCCTGGCTCCACTGGCCTGAAACTATGTTCACATATCTGCCTGAAGACAAAGTACTTTTCCCATGTGATTTCTTCGGAGCTCACACAGCACAGGGCGTTTACGACGAAGATCTGGAAGACCTTATTCCTCTTGCAAAACGCTATTATGGGGAAATCATGATGCCTTTTGGAAATATGGGGGCAAAGGCTCTTGAAAAAATTAAGGATCTTGATATCGCAATTATTGCGCCGAGCCACGGGCCTATCTATAAAACCCCTCAGCGTATACTTGAGCCCTACACAAAGTGGACTGCAGGAAAGACCGATAATAAAGCCCTGATTGTCTATGTTAGTATGTGGGGCTCTACAAAACTGATGGTCAGGACAATCGCAGAAACCTTACTGAAAGAAGGTGTAGATGTCAGAATCTATGACCTTGAAGTTGCGGATACAGGAGATATTGCAAGAGAACTGGTTGATTCCCGCGCTGTTATCATTGGAGCTCCAACTGTCCTTGCAGGCATGCATCCTCTTGCCCTTTACGGCACTTACCTGGTAAAAGCTCTCAAGCCGCCTGCAAAATATGGGGTTATACTTGGGTCTTTCGGCTGGGGTGGAGGCGCTCTGAAGCAAGCAGGAGATATTCTGGTTCCCTCAAAGATGGAAATTATAGGAACGCTTCAGGTGAAGGGCAAACCCAGTGAAGAAGATTTGAAAAAGGTTGAGGAAATCGGCCGAGAGCTCGCCAAAAAAATGAAAGCATAACTTGAAAATATGTACGTAAACTCGAAAATATGTACGTAAAGTTGAAAATGTACACACAAACCTGAAAATGTGCATATAAAGTTGAAAATGTGTGCACAGACCTGAAAATTTTTATTTTAAGCGCGCGTGTAAGGTATCTCTCAGACTGGTAAAATCCGGCTAGTCTATCCTGAGACCTTATTTAGCTTTATTCAGCAACTTTCTGTGGAGCTATTTAATGGCAAAACTTCCACATTCATTTAATGGTAAAACTTCCACATTCATTTAATGGTAAAACTTCCACATTCATTTAATGGTAAAACTTCCACATTCATTTAATGGTAAAACTTCCACATTCATTTAATGGTAAAACTTCTACATTCTCGAAAAGAGAATTTTTGAGAGCTAGTGAGTGGAAAGGAGCCGGTTAATTGAAAGTAATCACAGCTTCTCATAAGACAGTCTTTCTGACAGATTGAGGTTCCATTTTTATCAATAATACTTTTATGATTTTGTTTTTGAATTTTTCAAGTTTTGATGCGGGATTTTATTATGAAAGGGGAGTCAGGACTGAAAAAAGAACTGAATCTGCTGGAGATCACTCTGGTAGGAATTGGCAATATCCTTGGGGCCGGAATCTACGTACTTATGGGAAAAGCTGCAGGGCTTGCAGGCAATATGGTCTGGTTTTCTTTTCTGTTTTCCGGAGCAACGGCCACACTTTCTGCCTTCAGCTATATGGAACTCAGTTCCATGTTCCCAAAGGCTGGAGCGGAATATGGATTCGTAAGAAAAGCTTTTGGAGAACGCATTGGCCTGTTTGTGGGACTGCTTGTCATATATTTTGTAGTAATAACAAGTTCTGCAGTTGCCCTCGGGTTTGGCAGGTATTTCAGCAGCCTTTCCGGGAATGGATATTTAACAGGAACTCTGGGCCTTTTTATCGTTCTCAGCCTTATCATGATTTATGGGGTCAAGGAATCTGCCCGGCTATCTATTCTAATAACTCTTATAGAAGTGTCAGGGCTTCTAATTGTAATCTATACAGGCTTTCCTTACCTTGGAACGGTAAATTACCTAGATACTCCGGGCCTGGCAGGAATATTTGAGGCTTCAACTCTGATTTTTTTTGCATTTCTAGGTTTTGAGGATATCGTAAGATTATCCCAGGAAACAAAAGAAGCCGAAAAGACAACTCCAAAAGCCATGCTTATTGCGATATTTTTCACGGTTTTCCTGTACATGTGCGTGGCGATAACTGCCGTAAGTGTGCTTGACTTTCGGGTTCTCGGACTTTCAGGGGTTCCCCTTGCAGATGTTGTGGCTGTTTCTCTGGGGAATGAAGCTTTTGTCCTTATGTCCTGGATAGCCCTTTTTTCTACTATGAACACTGTACTTGTGGTAATGCTTGGAGGGTCAAGGATTGTATATGGTATGGCAGATTCAGGGTCACTTCCGGAAATTTTCTCCCGAATACACCCCAGTTACCGGACTCCTTGGGTTGCAATTTTAGGAGTTACCTTATTCTCAGCCCTGTTTGTGCTATTCAAAGATGTTGCGATCGTAGCAAATATTTCTAATTTTATGATTTTTATTGTCTTTTTTATGGTCAACCTCTCTCTGATAAAGCTCCGTTATACTGACCCCGGAAGAAATCGCCCTTTTAAGGTTCCCCTGAATATTGGCCGTTTTCCCTTGCTACCGTTTCTTGGAGCTCTCTCTACCGTATTTCTTTTTTTTCAGCTAAGTTTGGAAGTTATAACTTACGGCCTTATGTTTGCAGGAATCGGGATACTGGTAGTGCTGTTCAGAACCAGATAAAACCGGTCGGAAACACTTTGAATTTATTTGTAAACATATCGAATCTGGACTTTTGTAAAATGGATTAAAATGAGTTGCTTCCAGAGAATATAGATAAAAAAAGGTTTTATAACCTTTAAATCGTTTAATTAAACTCCTATTTTCTTTTAAATCCATAATGTTTCTTTTTTGGACAAAAATCGTTCTTGAAGATTCTGAGAATATCGAAGATTTCTCGTATCTCCTTCAGAGATAAACGGATTTCTGGTGCCTTTAATGAAAAAATAGGGTTTAATTGGATATTTTATTATGATATGACAATTTTTATTAAATATTTATTGATTTCAGTTATTTTCATGTCTTAATATTCACCGAGAATTAGTTTTATATACATAAAATCCTATTTGAATCGCTTTATTTCGTTCGTTATCAAAATAATTGATTATAAACTGAATAATCATTATAAATTATCAAGATACTAAAAATTATTAACTAGTAAGTACATAGTCTGAGCATATATCAGTTTTAATTTTAAAAGGGAGTAGATATGAGAAAAGAGCACTATGTGTTCCCGTTGGAGGATTTCGTTTCAAGAGACGAGTTTAACCGAATCAAAAAGTTCTCCCGGGATAAAGAAACCCCATTTTTAACTGTTGACCTGCAGAAGATAGAGCAAAGCTACGACGAGCTTGTAGAGCACATGCCCTTTGCAAAAATTCACTATGCTGTAAAGGCTAACCCTATGGATGAGGTTGTGCTTGCCCTGAAGAGTAAAGGCTCAAATTTTGATGTAGCAACGGTTTATGAACTTGATCAGCTTCTCAGGCTTGGGGTAGAACCTGAAAGGATCAGTTACGGCAATACTATCAAAAAAGAGAAAGATATAGAATACGCATATGAAAAAGGAGTGAGGCTTTACGTTACCGACTCGGATAGCGATCTGAAAAAGTTAGCTAGAAAAGCCCCAGGTTCCAGAGTATTTTTCCGTATTCTTACTGAAAGCGACGGGGCTGACTGGCCTCTCTCTAAGAAGTTCGGTTCGCACCCTGACCTGATATATAAACTCATTCTGAAGGCTGAAAAGTTAGGGCTTGAGCCTTATGGTCTTTCTTTTCATGTTGGTTCCCAGCAGAGGGACATTGGCCAGTGGGATAATGCCATTTCCAAATGTAAGTATCTTTTTGAGGCAGTAGCTGAAAAAGGCATAAATCTGAAAATGATAAACCTTGGGGGAGGTTTTCCTGCAAAATACCAGGCTCAGGCTCATGAGCTTGAGACCTATGCTGGAGAAATCCGCCGCTTTTTACATGAGGACTTTGGAGAAGAGCTACCTGAAATTATCATAGAACCGGGGCGCTCTCTGGTTGCTAATGCCGGTATAATAGTAAGCGAAGTCGTAATGATCTCCAAAAAAGCCAGGTTCAACCAGTACAAATGGGTTTATCTTGACATTGGCAAATTCGGGGGCCTTATAGAAACTCTTGATGAGTGCATCAAATACCCCATTTTCTGCGATAAAAAAGGTTGTGCTGAAGAAGTAATTCTTGCAGGTCCGACCTGTGATAGCATGGATATCCTGTATGAGCATCACAAGTATACGTTCCCTCATACAATGCGCGAAGGAAACCGCGTATATATCTTCACGACAGGCGCCTATACCCAGAGCTACAGTTCCGTGTGTTTTAACGGTTTCCCCCCACTCAAAGCCTATCTTATTTGAAAACCTACTAAAAGACTAATTTGAAAGGGTGGAGCACTGAAGGGCTTGAATGACCCAGACCTCCACCTTTTTATGCAGTCAACATAAGGCTCTTTCGAGTTCCCTTTTTCTCCGCTCAAGATAGCTGAATCTGCGGCGTGATCAACCATAATGATTGCAGGTCAAGAGGTATGGTTCCTAAATTAGTGCTATTTGCCTATAACTAACAGAAAACGAAGGACTAAAGATACTAAGGACTAAAGATACTAAGGACTAAAGATACTTTTTCTGGACTTAGATATTCTCTATGGTTATGTTGTCTTTGTTCAAGTCGGTTATAACTCTAATGTCCATGTGATTATAAAAGTAAATGAAGATTAAGAGTATAGAGGACTCTTAATTCCCGGATTGAATTGCATGAAGGGGCTCGAGAATTTTCAAAAAAGAAATTTTTATGGCATTTACTGCCAATTTAATGCATTAAATTTTATGTTTTGATCAAATATTTGAAGATCATTAAAAATTTCACCGCCAAACAAATACAAGAGCTGTTTGAAAATTCAGAATCCGAACTGTTTTTTTGGTCGGTTATGATATATATTCCCACGCTACTATAAGATTATAGATTAAGAGTAATAGGGTTTCCTCTTAATCTTTGGGTTGGATCGCAGGTAGGGACCCGGGAATAGGGACTCGGTAACCCTACCATCTACTTTTGAATTAATTTATAAAGCTATTTGCTATTTTTCATAATGTCTTTATTTCTAATAAACCTTATGACCGTTCCTAAGTATATATATTTATTTATTATGTAAGCACTATCTCTATTAATTGCCGTGAAGATTAAATCCTCTTTTCGTTTTCTTTCAGCTCTACCTCAACATTATGTTTATAAATTTCTTCTACTTTTGGGCAGGTTATGCATAAAGCCAGATGCACCAGACTCTTATACGAGAAAAGCAGGTTTTTAAAGAACGAAGTTAAATCCCAAAGTCTTTATAAGCTGTCCGACAATTACCTCTGGTAACGAAAGAATTCCTTCTTTTATGCACATCAAAAAGTTACAATAAGTCTAAATATCCGGGCATCCGTTACGATTTTGCATATTGCGTATTGTAAAAATTATAACAGGCAACCACTTTTTAGATAGGTTCTTAATACTTATAGTCTTTTTTCAGAGCATTTTGATCTTGTTAAGTAATATGAAAAACTTAGTTAGTATGTCCTAATACGATAATATTCACAGTTAGTTATTACTTAATATGATGACATTTACAAAGGTTCAACTGAATTAATGCCTGCAAAATTTTCAATGTCATTGAAAATTTCGCGGATATAAAAAATAATTAGCTCAAGCAAAATTAAAATCACAAATTGTTTTTTGGGTCGATTATGATATATATCTCTCATGTCATTATAAAATGAGATGGTTGAGAGTAATAGGGTTTCCTCTCAATCTCTGGGTTGGATCGCAGGTAGGGATCCGAGAATAGGGACTCGACCTACCATCTACTTCGATGTGAGATTAAGAGTAAGGGTTTCCTCTTAATCTCGGGTTGGATCGCAGGTAGGGATTAGAGAATAGGGGCTCAATCCCTGCCAACTAGTTTTAGATCAATGAAATGCTTTTCCAATAAAATATTTTCTAATTAAATGTTTTTCCAATATACTGCTTTTAAGTTATTATTAACTTTTAGCAAATACATTTAAAACCAATTTATAAAATACTCCCTTATTCTTACAATGTACTCAGCTTTAATAAAGTTTATGATTGTTTTTAAGATGATGCATATGCTGACTATCTGCTTTGAGATCAATTAGGCTTCTCGGTCGAGTTTCTTAGAAGTGTATGCTTCGATAGAGTAACTTTTTCTGTGCAGGACAACCTGAAAAATAGC
This sequence comes from Methanosarcina sp. DH1, assembly GCF_020804205.1. Taxonomy (NCBI): domain Archaea; kingdom Methanobacteriati; phylum Methanobacteriota; class Methanomicrobia; order Methanosarcinales; family Methanosarcinaceae; genus Methanosarcina; species Methanosarcina sp. DH1. Next base: position 30,997 of record NZ_WJBJ01000003.1, read on the forward strand.
CCTGAAAAGAATAACATGGGATGCTTGACAGTTAAAGAGGACGAAATCGTTTAAGGACTATTGATAAATCACTAGAAAGTTACTTACTAGAAAGTTACTTAATAATTACTTAAAAATTATAGGACTTACGTACTTGAGAACCAAAATCAATTACGGCAAAGACTATGGATTAAAGTCACGTTTTAGACAGTTAACGGTCTAATGATGTTGATTCTTCAGTTCAATCGCGTAAGTCCTATATTACTTGAAAATTACACTTGAAAATCGCTATAACATACCAGTAGGTAGAGAAAGATCTTCTCCACCTGCTTTTATGCAATTTGAATGTCCTCGAAACTTGTTTTTTTCAAATCTTAAAGTCCTTAGAACTTAACATTTTCTCTTGCCCATTGTGCTCCAGCTTCGAGAACCATCTGGTTAAACTCAATAATTTTGGTTTTCCCCGCGAAGTTTTCGGCAAGAGCCTCCTTGAAGACTTCTTCACTCAGGCCGGTTGCATTAAGGCCCATAAGGACTCCAAGCATGAAGGAATTGGCAGCTTTCTCAGAACCTGCTTCCTTGGCTTTTTCAGTTGCAGGGACGGCAACAGCTTTTACATTTGCAGGCGTTTCGACTTCGCCAATGGACGAATCGTAGAGGATAAAGCCTCCTTCTCGTACTACCCTTTCAAACTTTTCAAGGGAAGGACGATTCATAGCTATCAGGATGTCCGGAGTGTAGACCGTAGGAGAGCCTATAGGCTGGCCTGAAATCACGACCGAGCAATTAGAGGTCCCACCTCTCTGTTCAGGGCCATAGGACGGGAACCAGGAGGCATTGAGATTTGCCTTAACTCCGGCCTGCGCAAGGATTAGTCCCATGCTGAGGACACCCTGCCCTCCAAAACCAGCAATCTTGGTCTGGATCGGGGCAAAATCCTTTCTGGCAGGTTTTTCTTCGGCACCAGCTTCAATTCCGTAAAGCTTCTCAAGAGCTTCGGTTGTAAAGTCGCTGACTCCACGGTGCAGAGGTTCGACTTCTTTGGAGTTATCCCTGAAGTTCTGGACCGGGAACTCCTTTTCCATCTCCTCATTTATGAAATTGATAGCCTGCTCCGCATTCATCTTGAGGTTAGTCGGGCAGGCGGCAAGGACTTCAACAAAAGCATATCCTTTTCCGTCGCGCTGGATTTCAAGCGCCTTATGCACGGCTTTTCTGGCTTTCCTTATGTGGGAGATATCCGAAACTGAAACCCTTTCAATAAAAACCGGAGCTTTAAGGTTGTTAAGAAGTTCGCAGATGTGGAGAGGATAACCTGCAAAACGAGGGTCACGGCCTTCAGGGCATGTTGTAGTCTTTTCGCCCACAAGGGTTGTAGGTGCCATCTGTCCACCTGTCATCCCATAAACAGTGTTGTTTACGAAAAAGACTGCAAGTTTTTCACCTCTGTTTGCAGCCTGGAGAGTCTCGTTCAGACCAATGGATGCAAGGTCTCCATCTCCCTGATAGGAAATAACTACAGCATTTTCTTCAGCTCTGGAAACTCCTGTCCCAACCGCAGGCGCACGGCCGTGAGCGACCTGGATGTTACCTGCATCAAAATAATAGTAAGCAAAGACAGCACAGCCCACAGGACTGATCATAACAGTTCTGTCCTGAATCCCGAGATCGTCAATTGCTTCGGCAATAAGCTTATGCAAAACCCCATGCCCGCAGCCGGGGCAGTAGTGAGTGGCTGTCGAGGCTACTGATCCTTTGCGAGGATAGTCCGCGTACAGTGCTTTTGGCCTTCCTATTACTTTTTCTCCGTTAATGATTTCTGCTGCCATTTTCACGCCTCCCCTGCCATTTTCCTTATTTTGTCCATAATCTGGTCAAGGGTCATCAGGTTTCCTCCCATACGATTTACAAGCTCTACAGGCTGTGAACAGTTAATTGCAAGCCTGACATCATGTATCATCTGCCCATTGCTCATTTCCACGGAAATAAAGGAGCAGCCCTTGTCTGCCAGAGCTTTCAACTGCGCCTCAGGGAATGGGAAGAGAGTTTTAGGCCTGAAAAGCCCGACTTTAATGCCTTCCTGCCTTGCAAGATCCACAGCTGACCTGCAAATCCGGCTGCTGATCCCATAAGAAACAAGGACAATTGAAGCATCATCGGTAAGGTACTCTTCGTAATCGATTTCATTCTGCCTTATGAGCTCGTACTTTACCTGCAGTTTTTCATTGAACTTTCCAAGTTGGTCGAAATCCAGGAAAATAGAGGTTATCAGGTTAGGCCTGGTTTCAGCTGTACCGTTGACCGCCCAGGTTGTATCAATCTCAGGAACAATAGCTTGCTTCGGGAATTCGAGTGACTCGATCATCTGCCCTAGCACCCCGTCTGCAAGCACTACAGCTGGGTTCCTGTACTTAAAAGCAAGCTCAAAAGCTTTCATAGTAAAGTCGCACATTTCCTGCACTGAGTTCGGGGCAAGCACGATATTTTTGTAGTTCCCGTGACCTCCGCCTTTTACTACCTGGTTATAATCTCCCTGTTCCGGCCCTATATTTCCAAGGCCTGGTCCTGCCCGCATAATGTCTACAATCACACAGGGAAGTTCAGAGCCAGCAAGGTAGGAAATTCCTTCTTGCATCAGGCTAATTCCGGGGCCTGAAGATGATGTCATGACCCTGTGCCCTGCCGATGCTCCTCCGTAGACCATGTTGATAGCCGCCTCTTCGGATTCGGCCTGGACGAATTTCCGTCCTATTTTTGGCAAATATTTGGATGCATCATGTAGAATTTCACTTGCCGGAGTTATAGGATATCCAAAGAAACAGTCACATCCGGCATATAGTGCACCGACAATTATTGCAGAGTTGCCTTTTATTAGTTGTGTTGCCATATTTTTCCTCCTTTCCTGCCTTACCTGTCTTCCTCTTCTTTAAGGGGAATATGAATCTCGATTGCAAGCGGTTCAGGGCATGTATAATAGCAGCTTGCGCAGCCTGAGCAGCCCTCCCCTTTGTATTCCACATAATGGTATCCCCGGGCATTCAGGTTTTCACTCATGGAAAGTACGCCTTTAGGGCAGGCTAGAAGGCAACGTCCGCAGGCCTTACACTCCAGAGTATTAATTACAGGGTATGGTTCTTTTTTATCATCCTTTGACATATGAAATCCTCTTTTTGTTCACTTTTCAGTCCTCTTTGGACTCTTCTCAGGTTTCAAGCCCATTCCTGGATTTAGGGAATCCGGAATTTTTAATTCTTCCCGGACTTATCCAGTCCCTGTTTAATTTAACCTGTTTTTGACAGAAAGAAGAGCCTTAGATTTCCATAGTTTTCTTACGTTGTAAATTGCATAATTTATTAGACAGTTAATAAGTAGAAAATTAAGATAAAACTATAAAGTGGATTCAGAAACAAATCTTTTTAGAGCAAACTTTCCAGAAAGTTTAAGGTACTTATTTCTTTCCTTTTTTCCTTCTTTGTTTTGACCCGAAGCTTATCGGCTTCCGGATCAAAACAGGCGTTGTTTACTTTATCAGATTTTGTCTACTTTATCAGGTTTTGTCTACTTTATCAGGTTTTATTTGATTTTCTATTATTTGCATTTTATAGTATCCGATTTTTCAAATAATATATTTAGTTTAGTTCATTCTGGTCCTTATCCCGGATCTCGACCCTACGAATTTTTCCACTAATGGTCTTTGGAAGCTCGTCCACAAACTCTATTATGCGCGGATACTTGTAGGGAGCAGTGACACTTTTTACGTGATTCTGAAGCTCTTTTTTAAGCTCTTCTCCAGGTGCGTATCCTTTTGTGAGCACAACGGTTGCCTTGATAATCTGACCCCTTATAGGATCAGGAGCACCTGTAATTGCGCATTCAAGTACTGCAGGGTGCTGGATAAGGGCGCTTTCCACTTCAAAAGGTCCGACTTTATATCCTGAGGTCTTTATGATATCATCAGCTCTTCCCACAAACCAAAGGTAGCCATCTTCATCCATCCAGGCCATATCTCCTGTATGGTAGTAGCCATCGTGCCATGCTTCCTTAGTTTTCTCAGGATCTTTCCCATAGTGGACGAAGAGTCCGATAGGCTTGTTTTCCTTTGTGTTGATTACGAGTTCTCCTTCTTCTCCGACCTCACAAAGTCTGCCGTCCCTGTCCATCAGTTCAATTTTAAAGCCAGGAGACGGCTTCCCGATGGATCCGGGTTTTGGTTCCATCCAGGGGTAAGTTGCGATAGTTACAACGGTTTCGGTCTGCCCGAAACCTTCCATAAGCTTTATTCCTGTAAATTCGAGGAACCTGTTGTATACCTCAGGGTTAAGAGGTTCGCCTGCAACGACCGCATATTTCACGGTACTGAAATTATACTTTGAGAGATCTTCCTTGATCAGGAAACGGTAGATGGTTGGCGGAGCGCAGAAGGTTGTAACCCCGTATTTCGTGGCTTTTTCAAGCATATTTTTGGCTTCAAACCGATCATAGTCATAGACAAAGACCGCACAACCGGCTATCCACTGCCCATAGAGTTTTCCCCATACGCATTTTCCCCATCCGCTGTCTGCAACCGTATAATGCAGCCCGTCATCTTTCACGTTCTGCCAGTACTTTGCGGTGAGAATATGCCCGAGAGGATAGGTGAAATCGTGTTCCACCATTTTAGGGAAGCTCGCTGTTCCTGAGGAGAAATAAACGAGAGAAATATCGCTATTTTTCGTAGCAGCCTCGCCCGAAGGCCGTTCAAAATCAGGGGAGGCTTCTTCGAGCTCTTTCCTGAAATCAATCCAGCCCTCCCCTGTATATTCTCCAACGACTGCTTTTTTGAGCGGGATATTTTCGCATTCGGAGTGGGCTTCGTCTATCTGTTCGGGAACTTCGTTTTCCGATATGCAGACGATCATCTTCAATCCGGCTTTTTTAATCCGGTATACAATGTCTCGTGTCTTGAGCATATGTGTTGCAGGTACAGCAATGGCTCCCAGTTTATGCAGTGCAATAATACAGTACCAGAACTCATACCGGCTCTTTAAGGTGAGCATTACATAGTCGCCTTTACCTATCCCGTGCTTTGCAAAGAAATTTGCAGTTTTGTCGCTGTAGTACTTCAAGTCTTTGAAAGTAAAGATTTTCTCTTCCCCATTATCGTCACACCAGATCATTGCGATCTTCTCAGGGGAATCTCTTGCATAGGCATCGACTACATCATAGGCAAAGTTGAAGTTTTCAGGAACAAGGATTTTGAAATTTTTCTCAAAGTCATCATAGGATTCAAAGTCGGTTTTGGAAACAAATTGGCTGAGCAAAGAAGTCATTCTGAACACCCGTTTTCTTAATTTATTTATATATTATATAAATTTATGAAGGCTACACATCTCATTTGAATTTCAAGGTTTTAGCCTGGATCTTGGATTTCTTATCAGGTTTGAAACCAAGTCATGTTAATTTAAATCATGTATTTGTTCTAATCGAATTTACTGAGTTTAATTTAATCGAATAACATCAAACCGAGATGCATTAACGAATTGGACTATTACAGTATGACTGCCAGGAACCTGGCCGGCTTTCCTTCCAGGGCTTCCATAGCGTGTTCATAAGTGGAGTCAAAATAAATTGAATCTCCTTCATTCAGAATAATTTCATTATTGTGAATATAGACCTTCAGGCTTCCTTCCAGCACATAGTTAAATTCCTGGCCTGGGTGGGAATTTGTATCAGGTTTTTCCCCATGTGGTTTGGGTTCAACTGTAACTACAAAAAATTCAGCCTTTTTATGAATGAATTTTTCAGCCAGGTTCTGGTACTTATACTGCTTCCTCCTCTCAACGTTGACTCCTTTTCCATCCCGTGTAACTGTAAATATATTCATGCGCGGCTCTTCCCCTGTAAGGAGAGTGGCCATGTCTACACGCAGCTTGTGTGCAATTTCAAAAAGTATACTTGCCGGAATATCCTCAGTTCCATCTTCGTATTTTCCATAAATCTCATCGGATACCTGCAGATATTCTGCCATGTCTTTGACCGTGAAATCTGAGAGTTCACGCAGTTCACGTACTCTATCTGCAATTTCTTTTATTTTTTCCTGCATAATTACGTATCCTCCAGCTGAATTTTTCAAGAATTAACTAATATCTGCTTAAAAACCTTTGGCTTTGCAACTTTTATACCTGCTTTACAGTTTTTTTCTTCCAGATCCATTGAAAATTATAATTAATATACGTTATCATTCAGTTCCTACAGTCTTATTTTTGTAAGAAATCTCTAGAAGAACCGAATACTGGCAGATTCAAACATGCAGCTTTAAAAATGCATATGAAATTCTTCGAATAACATGCACAAACAAATGAAAGGTATTTTTTTCAAATTGTACAAGGTGTCCTCTTCAAATTATACAAGTTATCCTCTTAAAAGGTGACACACAAAACCTGAGATTCATGATTCTAAAAAGCACGAAGACATTTCTTCTGAAGAGAGAAGAAAAATTCAGTTTTCATAGGATAGAGAGCCGAAATATAAACTGGACAAAATAGAGGTTCATCTAACTGAAACATGTAAAGTTAATAGATCCATTTTATCCAGTGATGCATATCCTAAGGGTCAGAAAAAACGAACATGATATTCTTTGAATAACACGCACAACCAATGAAAGTGCTTGCAGATGGCATCATTTTCATGCTAAGAGATGTGAGCCTTCAAACCATAACAAAGGAAAGAACAAAGGCAAATGACACATTTATGACGATTGTTCAGACAGCAAAGAAACTGGGGGTAAATGCATATCAGTACATACGTGATAGAGTCCCCAACAAATTCGAGATGCCATTTCTGGCTCAACTCATTAGAAAAAAGTGCATTGAGTGGAAATCCCTCAATTTCCACTCAATTTGAAGAGGATACTTAATTTTTTATCCGTCCTGTTTTCACCAAATTTCAAAACTTATTATTCTTCCCTTAAGCTTATTCTTCCTTTAAGCTTATTCTTCCTTTAAGCTTATTCTTCCCTTAAGCTTATTCTTCTCCCATTTCTTTTCTGAATTCTATGTAATCTCTCTCAACTTCTTCGAGTTCGTGTTCCATTTTATCCCCCGTATTCAATTATAGTAACAGTAATTTATTCTTGCTTTTGTTTATTAGCAAAAACTACTTCTTCAAATTTACTTAATCCCCATTTTGAAAAACGCTCTTCACTTATATAAAGTTATCTGTCAACCGGTAAATCTTACAATTAACTATCATAAGTTAACATTGTATTATAATATTTTTTTAACTGAACGGAGAGATAAAATATTGCGGAGCGATAAAATATTTTAAATGAAAGATATGTGTTTTCTGTTCTCATGCATAAAAGTTCAAAACCTGAACTCCTTGTAGGAGTCAGGAATCTTTCAGGGCTTAAGGCCTGCTCAGAATATGCAGATGCTGTTTACTTTTCAACCGACAGGCTTAGCCTGAGAACAAAAGCAAAAGAAATCACCCTGGAGACTCTTGACGATTTTGTCTATGAGGTAAAAACCAGAGGGCTCAAGGCCTATCTGGCCGTAAATTCAACAGTAAATGAGGAAAGGCTCGGAGATGCATCAGATGTAATAGCTGCAGCTTCGAATGCAGGAGTAGATGCAGTTATTGCCTGGGACCCTGCTGTAATTCTCAGGGCACAAAAAGCCGGGCTTAGAATTCACATCTCCACGCAGGCAAACATTACAAACCATGAAACCGCGGATTTCTACCGAAACCTTGGGGCGGAAAGGGTTGTACTTTCACGAGAGCTTTCCCTTGAAGAAATAAGGAAGATAAGCCAGCAGACTGAGGTAGAAATCGAGACTTTTGTCCATGGTGCCATGTGCATGGCAGTCTCAGGCCGATGCCATCTGTCAGCTTACGTTCTTGGGAAATCCGGAAATTGCGGAGAATGCACTCAGCCCTGCCGCTGGGAATGGGAACTTCATGGAGAAAACGGGATTGTTGCTGCAAGCCTTGGAAAGTACCTTCTAAGTGCAAAAGACCTCTGTATGATAGGGCATATCCCAGAACTTCTCGAAGCGGGGATATCTGCCTTTAAGGTGGAAGGGCGACTGCGGGACCCTGGATACCTTGAAATGGTTTCCCGCTGCTACAGGGAAGCTATCGATGCCTGCATAGAAGGAGACTACACTCCTGAGAAAATAGAGACCTGGAGACGTGAACTTGCTTCGGTATATAACAGGGGATTTTCAACTGGCTTTTACTTTGGGGTTCCAGGTCTTGAGGGATTTTCTCCCGAAAAAGATATGAATGCCTCGGAAAAGCAACGCAGGGCTGTGGGAATAATTGAAAATTATTATACGAAACAGCAAGCTGCAGCAGTCAGGCTTCTCGAAGAAGGGATTTCGGTTGGAGACGAGATCGTAATTGAGGGAAATACGACTTATTTGAGGCAGCAAGTCCATTCCATTAAGAAAAATGGCGAACCTGTTGAAAGAGCTGAAAAAGGAGATACGATTGGCCTTGCGGTTGAAGGACAAGTCAGGAAAAACGACCGTGTTTTCATGATACAATTGAAATAAATGAGTTAATGTATTGTGTTTAAAGATATGTGTTTAAGGGAATAAATTTCCTAGTTAAAATAATAAAACAGTATCTATATATTGGATTCTTCCTATACGAGTAGCAAATCACAGGAAAGAAAAGAATTACAGGAAAGAAAAAAATTACAGGAAAAAGGCAATTGCAGGAAAAAATTACTCTATCTTATTCCGGTAATATTCTCAATCAGCTGGATACCTTTTATCGGTAAATAATCTTGTCTGTTAACTCTGATCAATAGGCTGGACCTTCATCCGAGTAAACTGTCCTGATTAATTTCCGATCCTCTGATAGATAGTAACCCTGATTGAAATTATTCGTTACAAACAATGTTCTTTATAAGCACTTCTCTGACTGATAAACAGTGTTCTGCTCCGCAATAAATGCAGATACGAACTTACTTCCTCGCTATGTGAGAAAATATTTTCTGTTTATCCCGGAGCCAGTAGTAAAGGTGATACCTTGATAAGCGTCAACGAAATGGGATCAAACGTTATCGAAGAGATGCTCGACTGGAGCGAAGACCTGAAAACTGAAGTACTCAAACTAAATAACGGGGCTACGGTTATTGACTGTGGAGTTAAAGCGGAGGGCGGATATGAAGCTGGAATGTACCTGGCAAGGCTCTGTCTGGCCGATCTCGCTGATCTTAAATATACTACCTTTGACCTGAAAGGTCTCAAATGGCCTGCCATTCAGGTAGCAACAGACAATCCTGTAATTGCCTGTATGGCTTCCCAGTATGCAGGCTGGAGAATTTCTGTAGGCAATTATTTCGGAATGGGGTCGGGTCCTGCACGTGCCCTTGGCTTAAAGCCGAAAGAGCTCTATGAGGAAATCGGGTATGAGGACGACTTCGAAGCCGCAGTCCTGGTCCTGGAATCCGATAAACTCCCTGATGAGAAAGTTGTGGAATATATTGCAAAACATTGCAGCGTAGACCCTGAAAACGTAATGATTGCTGTTGCTCCCACTGCCTCTATTGCTGGTTCTGTCCAGATCTCTGCCCGCGTTGTAGAAACCGGAATCCATAAATTTGAGTCCGTTGGTTTTGACATCAACTGCATTAAAAGCGGATATGGAGTTGCCCCAATTGCTCCTGTTGTCGGAAACGATGTACAGTGCATGGGCTCGACCAATGATTGTGTGATCTACTGTGGCGAAACCAACTATACAGTCCGCTTCGAAGGGGAACTGGCCGAACTTGAGGAATTCGTAAAGAAGGTGCCTTCCACAACCTCCCGAGACTTCGGAAAGCCTTTCTACCAGACCTTCAAAGAAGCAAACTTTGACTTCTTTAAGGTTGACGCAGGCATGTTCGCCCCTGCCAGGCTTACGGTAAATGACCTTAAAAGTACAAAAACGATTTCCAGCGGCGGGCTCTATCCGGAAATCCTGCTTCAGTCCTTCGGGGTCAGGCAAGTTTAAAGGGTAAAAGTCATTTTAATTGAGGTTTTGCCATTTTTCACATAATCCCTTTATTTCCGCTAATATTTAATAGCATAGCTTATTTCTTGAAAAATTTATATAATAATTACTTAAAATCTATTTAATTCTTTGTTTTTATCTAAAATTTGAATTGGAGCAATAAATAGCTTATTTATTAGGAAATAAACTTTATTTGAGCTTTCAAAACATACTAAATATTTATGTTTTTATGAAAGTTATGAAAATAAATTGCAATAAATTCTAATTTTGAAAGTAAATGTAATATTATATCAATTTTTGAACTTAACTCGTATTCAAAGGTATTTTGAAGTATTATTTTAGAGGCTTAAAAAGTAATTTTATGCCAAAATACGTGATTTTAACAGATTTTTTAGGTTTTAGAGCATTTTTATCAATTTTGGTAGAGCCTCAATTAAAATGACAATACATTTATAGTTAAATCAGTACAATAAAATTATGAAACTTGAAGAGCGTCTCGAACTCTTTAAAGAAAAAATAAAGACTGATGATTTTTTAAAATGCAAAGGGTTAGGAAACGAGATTCCATACTGGATTTTTGATTACGAACCTGAAAAAGAGCTTCTTGTTAGGGACACAATAAGTAAACTTATCTCAGGTCTTGAGAGCAAACACTCGATTAAGATAATTGAGATTAATCTGTATAACCTATGTCTCAAAATCCTAAACCAGAAGCTTACTGATGAGAAACTGATTAAGTTCGAGATGAAAAAGGGTTCAGATGCCTTGCTTGAGAAAGTAAGATTGATTCTAAATCAAGAGGCTACAAAAAAAGAGATTTCCGAGATTCTCAAAGTCGATTACGACCTTATTTTTCTGACAGGAGTAGGAAACGCATGGCCAATGGTCAGAGCTCATTCCATTCTTAATAACCTTTATTCTGTTACAGGCAAGAAGCCTCTGGTACTTTTTTATCCAGGAAAATTCAGTGGGCTTGACCTTAGCTTATTTGGTGAATTTAAAACCAAAAATTATTACAGAGCTTTCCGCTTGATGCCAGAGGCAATGTAATCATGAGATTTTTAAAGTTTTTAGAGGGGAAGTTTGAGGTATTTGAGATACACCTTAAAATTTCTACCGAATCATATTAAGATCTGATCAGAGTGCTAAACATGACAGCTGCAGAAATAAAAATAGAAGACTTATTTGAGAAAGATATCCGAAGAGATATCGATGGGGTAATAAAGGTCGATAAGGAAGATGAAAGTAGTGTTTATACTGAACTTGATGAGTATGTGGTAACAGGTGAGTCTCTAAAGCATTTTGATAATTTTTTTAGAAATTATACTGCAGCCATGGAAGAGCCCACAGATCGGATAGGAGTCTGGATCTCAGGGTTCTTTGGCTCTGGAAAGTCACATTTCCTCAAAATCCTGTCGTATTTACTGGAAAATAGATCAGTTCAGGGCAAAACTGCACTTGAATTTTTCAGGGAAAAAATTACAGATCCTGCAATTCTTGCCAATATCGAAAAAGCCGTTAATACAGGCAGTAAAGATGTCATTCTCTTTAATATTGATTCTAAAGCAAATACTGTAAACAAAGGCGACGAGCAGATTGTAAATATCTTCATGAGGGCTTTTAATGATAGGCGTGGATATCTGGGAGATGTCTTCTGGATCGCAGAACTTGAAGAACAGCTTGAGGATAAGGGACTTTATGAGCCTTTTAAAGCCGAATTTAAGCGTATAAACAGAGAATCCTGGGAAGAAAGAAGGGTTGCTTACAGTTTTGAGCAGGACGATATTATAGAAGCTCTTGTAAACTGCGGTTTCATGAGCAGGGAAGCTGCTACAAGGCTCTTTGAAAGCGATGGAGCAAGCTATACTTTCAGCGTTGAGAAATTTGCAAATAAGCTTGATCAATACTGTAAATCGAAGGGAGAAAACCATCAGGTAATTTTCCTGGTGGATGAAGTGGGACAGTATATAGGAGAAAACAGCGAGCTGATGCTCAATCTCCAGACTATTGTAGAAGATCTTGGGACCAGGTTAAGGGGGAAAGCCTGGGTTGTTGTAACCTCGCAGGCTGATATTGATACGATTACGAAGGAACACGTAAAAGGCAACGATTTCTCCAAGATTCAGGGGCGTTTTAATACCCGCCTGAGCCTTACCAGCGCAAATGTAGATGAGGTTATCAAGAAAAGAATCCTGCAGAAGAAAGAGGAATACAGGGAGTTTCTTGCCTCTTACTACGCTGAAAAACAGATAATACTCAGGAATCTGCTTGCGTTTTCAAACCGGGCTGAAATAAAGGTTTACAGGAACGAAGCCGATTTTGTAGATGTATATCCTTTTGTCCCGTACCAGTTCAGCCTTGTGCAGAAGGTCTTTGACAAGATCAGGGAAACAGGTTTCACAGGAAAACACCTGGCAAAGGGAGAAAGATCACTCCTTGGGGCTTTTAAAGAGTCGACAGTGAACTACTGTGAGGAGAATGTAGGGCTGTTAATTCCTTTCCATGCCTTCTACGAGACGATTGAAGGTTTCCTTGACCCGATTATAGCAAGGACAATCTCCCAGGCCCGGAAAAATGAGTTACTTGATGAGAACGACTGTGAACTTCTGGAAGTCCTGTTTATGATCAGGAACATAAAGGAGATCGAGCCAAACCTGGATAACCTGATAGTGCTCTCCATTTCCTCGGTTGATGAAAATAAGCTCAAACTGAAACAGAGAATTATTGAATCCCTCCAAAAACTCGAGAAACAGACCCTGATAAACAAGTCTGAAGACAAGTACTATTTCCTGACAAATGAGGAGCAAGATATCAATAGAGAGATCAAAGAGATAGATATTGAAGATCACCAAATCCTTGAAGAGATCCATAGGATGCTCTATGACCAAAAATCAGGAATTTGCCCGTCTTCCTATGAGGATTACAAATTTAACAAAGCGGTTGATGACAGGGTAAAGGCTGTCTCAGGTGCAGACCTTACAATCAAGTTCCTTACTCCTCTTTCAGACCAGTACTATAGCAGGAAAGGTAACCAGCAGTCCCTATACGGCGATAATTTAAGCAATATTGATTCAACCGATACCCTTCTTTTCGTGCTCCCCAACGACGAATTAATTGATCAGATTAAGTCTTACCTGAGAATCGAGAAATACCTCAAGCAGAACTCTTCAAACCGGAATAACATGGAAATCCAGAATATTCTGTTCACAAAAGAGAAAGATGCCGAAAGCGCAAGAGCAAAAGCAGCAGAGTTGATTGTTCAGGGAGTCTCGGATTCCAGGGTCTTTGTTGATAACAAGGAAGTAATGCCTGGAAAAACCAGCCCGAAAGAGCGCATAAAAGAAGGGCTTGCTCTCCTTATAGAAAACGTTTACAGCAAAGCCGAATATGTCAAAAGGAATTACGAAAACGAGAATGAAGTGCTCAAGCTCCTGCGTTTGGATGACCTTGAGAAATTTGGGGTTACAGGCAGCGAGACAAACAGACTGGCTTTAAAAGAGATGCTTGATTACATCCAGCAAAAGAACGGGAGAAGTGGAAGGGTTCTTTTAAGCGATTTAAAGGAGCGTTTCACGAAAAAACCTTACGGCTGGAAAGATATGACGGTTTCAGGGCTTGTGGCAACGCTTTACCTGAGAGAAGAACTCAAACTCCGCTACCAGTCCGAATATCTTTTCAATGCAGACGATGCTACCGCAAAGCACCTGACAAAGAAAGATGATGCTGACAAGCTGGTCATAGAAATCAGGGAAAAAGCCGGAGAAGAGGACCTCAAAGCCGTAAAGCAAATTCTCAGCGACATTTTTGAAAAAATAAACCTGAAAGAAAAAGAAGGGGAGCTTTACAAAGAGGTAAAGAAAATCTTCCAGGAAGAGCTTTCAAACCTGCAAGGTCTCGAAGGCAGATATAAGGAAGAAACAGGCTATCCGGGCAGGTTCCAGATAGAAGCCTACAGGAAATTCCTGAAGGAACTGACCGAGAACCCGGATTCCTCAACTTTTTTTAGAGCAGCCGCTTCCCAAAAAACCGAGTTTGAAGCACTTCACGCCGAAGCGGAGCCTGTAAAGAGCTTTTTTAACAGCGCTCAGGCTGAAATCTTCAAGAGGCTTGCCAGCAAGCATAAAGATTACTGCAGAAACCTCCAGTTCCTTGACGGAGAAGCAAAAGCAGCCATTGATGATATTGACTCAATCCTGAATATGGAAAAGCCTTATTCCCAGATTCGCCAGCTACCAATCCTGGAAAAGAAGATAGAGGTTTCAATTAAGGAGGCTCTTTCTGCCCAGAAGAAAGAGGTAAGAGAAAGCCTTGATACGGTTTTAAAAGAGCTTGAGAAGGAACTTTCAGACGAAAAGTTTTCGGACGATTTCAAGGAAACAATGCTCGCGCTCTTTAATGTGATCGAAAGAAATCTGAAAGACGCTGAAGACTGCGCTCTTGTGCAGAGCCAGCTCTCTCTTATAAACGATCTCCGCGTAGAAGCCTACAAGCAAATCGATCTCAAGCGGCAGACCATTCGGGAAAAGCCGCCGAAAGTACCCTATGGGGAAGGCATTGACAATCCAGAAAAACCAGACGCAGAGCAGGAAGAAAAACCGACATTACCTCCGGTGCCGCAAAGAACTACAAGAGTAATAAACAAGATCTCATTTTTCAAGTCCGGAAAAATGCTGGAAAGCGAGGCTGATATCGAGGAGTACCTGACACAGCTGAAAGAGAAAATGCTGACAATTCTCAAGAAGGAGAACATAAGGGTCTAAAAAGGTCGGGATGGGAATGGACAAATCAGCAATAATCAAATTCTCAAACACGGTTCGGGACAAGTTAAACGCCGAAGTAAAAAAAGAGGCAGCCTATTATGGGATAATCTCTTCTAAAGAAATCCACGCTGTAGAAGAGCATGAGGACTCGGTTGTAATCAACGGTAAAGTATTTAATTCTAAAATCAAAAACCAGCGTTCTAAGCTCGTAAAACAGGTCAAGAATAAGGGTTACGAACAGGTCATGGGAGAAGTGACCTATACCTGGTTCAACCGACTTGTGGCTCTTAAATTTATGGAGATGAACGGTTGCCTCCCTGACCAGATCAGAGTCTTCACCTCCTCTGACCCTGACAAAATGGAACCCGACCTTCTAACAAATGCCCTGAAACTTGACTTTTTGAATGTTGATAAGAACTCAGTCCTCGACCTTAAGGCCGAAAACAAAGATGAAGAGCTCTACAAATACCTCATCCTCAAGCTCTGCAATTACCTGCACAAAATCATGCCTTTCCTTTTTGAAGAAATTGAGGATTATACTGAACTCCTTTTCCCTGACAAACTCCTACACACCGACTCAGTCCTGCACGACCTTAATTCAATAATACCGGACGAGGACTGGCACGAAGTTGAAATCATAGGCTGGATATATCAGGACTACATTGCTCCAAAGAAGGAAAAAGTCTTTGCTGATCTCAAAAAGGGAATTAAAATTAGTAAAGAAAATATCCCAGCTGCAACCCAGCTATTTACCCCCAAATGGATTGTAAAATACCTGGTTCAAAACTCACTTGGCCACTTATGGATGCTTAATCACCCAGGTTCTCATCTGGTAGATCTAATGGAATATTATATAAAGCCGGAACAACAGGAAACCGATTTTCTGAAAATTGATTCTCCTGAAGACCTCAAGGTCTGCGATCCGGCCTACGGTTCGGGACATATGCTGGTTTATGCTTTTGACCTGCTGTATGCGATCTACGAAGAAGAAGGTTATACTCTCTCAGAAATTCCAGAAATGATCCTTACTCACAACCTTTTTGGGATCGAGATAGATAAACGTGCAGGAGAGCTTGCAGGTTTTTTACTGACCATGAAGGCCAGAAAAAAGGATCGTCATTTTTTCAGAAAGCAGGTCCAGCCAAATATCTACGTGCTGGAAAACATTACTTTTGATGAGGAAGAACTCAAGGCTTACATAGACGCAGTCGGAAGTGATCTTTTCACCGACGCCCAGAAAAATACTTTGCTCCAGTTCTCCGAGGCTGATAACTTCGGCTCGCTTATCCGTCCGGCTGCAAAGGATGTATCGAACCTTTTGCTGCTGCTTAAATCAAAAAAACTGTCAGGAAATCTTTCCCAATTTGCAACCCATCAGAAAATCCTTCAGGCTCTGAAGCAGGCAGATTATCTCAGCCCGAAATATAATGTGGTTGTTGCTAATCCACCATATATGGGGAGCAAAGGGATTAACTCAGAACTAAAAACTTTTCTCCAGAAAAATTATTCTGATACAAAATCTGATCTATTTTCAGCATTTATTGAACGGATTATGGAAATGACACAAAAAGGCGGCTTCATAGGTATGATGACTCCTTTCAACTGGATGTTCCTAAGCTCGTTCGAGAAACTTCGCCAAAAAATTCTTACAGAATATACCCTTACAAATTTAGTACGTCCTGAATTTCACGCTTTTTTTGACTCAGCTTATGTAACAATATGTGGGTTTACACTTTTTACAAAAGAATTAAACAACTTTAGAGGTTCATTCATAGACTTGCAGAAATTCTATGGAGAAAGTCTTCAGCCGATTAAAGCCTTAGAAGCAATCAATAATCCTAATTGCGGTTGGTTCTATCGCGCCTCTGCCGCCGACTTCACGAAAATTCCTAGTTTTCCTATTGCTTATTGGGTAAGTGAAAGATTACGTAAAGTTTTTGAGGAAGGAAAACCTCTGGGAGATGTTTCTGAACCACGGACGGGACTCCAAACAGGTGAAAACGAGAAATTTGTAAGGAACTGGACTGAAGTTTCAGTTCGAAGATGCTATTTATCTGAAGAGTACGAAAAAAAAGATTTTAAGTGGTTTCCTTATAATAAAGGCGGCGAATTTAGAAAATGGTATGGAAATACCGACTTTGTTATTAATTGGCAAGATGATGGTAGAGATATTAAACAAGACAAATTGGACAAGCTTAAAAGAGGACTTTGTCTTCCGAGTAATTCCAAACCCAAAAATCAGCAATATTATTTCAAAGAATGTGGTAGTTGGGTAAAGATATCATCATCCAAAATTTCTGTTAGGTATTTCCCATCTATTTTCATATTTGATATTGCAGGTTGTGCTGTTTTTGCCAACTCATCTAAATATCTAAGAGTAATTATGGGATACCTAAATACCCCAATCTCCATGGAGATCTTTAAAATCATATCTCCTACTCTTAATTATCAACCAGGTGATGTCGCACAGTTACCTATACTACCAATTACTTTTAGCCTTAGTGACAATTTAATTGAAAAAGCCATTAATCATGAGAAGTGCGACTGGGATTCCTATGAAACTTCCTGGGACTTCACCACACTTCCCCTTCTCCGACCAAAATTCCGCCAGCCAACTCTTGCTGAAACCTACACCAAACTCTGCGCCCACTGGAAAGAAATGACCCTTGAAATGCAGCGGCTTGAGGACGAAAACAACCGTATTTTCATTGAAGCCTACGGTCTGCAGGATGAATTAACGCCAGATGTTCCCCTTTCTGAAATCACATTGACCTGCAATCCATACTACCGCTATGGCAACAACAAAACGGAAGAAGAATTGGAAGCTCTACTGCTAACCGATACAATAAAAGAATTGATTTCCTATGCAGTCGGCTGCATGTTCGGCAGATATTCACCTGAAAAAGAAGGTTTGATCCTTGCAAATCAGGGAGAAAAGCTTGCTGATTTTAAGGATAAAGTACCCGGAGCTTCCTTCCTGCCGGATGAAGATAATATAATCCCGATTCTTGATGATGAATATTACACGGACGACATCGTAGGCCGGTTCAAGGAATTTTTGAAATTCACTTTTGGGGCAGAGACACTTTCTGAAAACCTGGACTTTATTGCAGGGGCGCTTTCGAAAAAAGGCGAAGCTCCTGAAAAGGTTATCCGGAACTATTTCCTGAAGGATTTCTACAGCGATCACGTTAAAATGTATAAGAAAAGGCCGATTTACTGGCTCTTTACTTCTGGAAAAGATAAAGTGTTTAATGCGCTCGTTTACATGCACAGGTATGATAAAACTACCCTGGCGAAGATGAGGATCGATTATTTACTGGATTTTGAGTCAAAGCTGGATGCTAAAAGACCGCTTCTGGAAAAAGAGATTTCTGAGAATTCTAAAAATCGAGGGAAGGCAGAAAATGAGCTTGCAAAGTTAAAAAAGAAGATTGAGGAGCTTGTGAAGTATGATGAACTTCTTAAGAATAAAGCGGATCAGATGATTGAGATTGATCTGGATGATGGGGTTAAAGTGAATTATGAGAAGTTTGAAGGGTTGGTGGGGAAGATATGAGTACATTAAATTCTTATAATTATTTTACCAGCCCTCTACATTACAATAAATTATTGTTGACTGGGCCAATGTAAGTTTTTATATTGGTCTATTTCATTTTTATTTAGAGCCCTTGTACAATTGAACATACGAACATAAAAATTCCCGTTTTTAAATTTATGTAGATTGTCTGCTTTTTTTACTTTAATGCAACATACATCTTTTCCAAAAATGTCATGGAATGAAATCCTTACATATTTTTTTAATAACGGTTTTTCAATATATTTTTCTAATATCTGTATTAGCTTTAGTGCAAAATAATCTCTTGACAGTAATTTTTTGTTGACTATATCAACCATATCATACTCATCCTTCTGGACAGAGTATTCATTATCGATTCCCAAAATAACCCCCGAATTGGAAACACCAATTAGCAGCACACCTCCATCAGAATTCATAAATCCCGATATCGATTTTGCGATTTTGTATTTCACATCACCATTCATTTCGTATCCTTCAGGTTGTACCGTTAAATAAGGTTTAAATTCAGTTTTTTCAGTTTCACCACCTGAGATCAATTTAAAAACACGGGATGTATTGATATCAAGCACTGGTATCTCTCTATCTTTAAAAACAAACGGCTTTAATGCATTTTTTGCACCACAACTGAGGCATTCTAAACCAAGAACGACTCGATATTGTGAACCTTCAAAAGAGTCTATCCATATGCCATTAACGAACATTACACCCTTTTTATCTGGTCGCTCACTCTTTCTACAATTTGGGTGCAACACTTGAAAATAATCAGTTCCTGTAAACTCAAACTCTGGTATTTGGGATGACCAATTCCCGTGATGAACTGGGTTCCCTCCAGACTTTACAATTCCTTTTGTGTCGAATATATCTTGCATGTTGAAGCAGTTAGAACATATTAGATCGTAAGATAGCCCTATGTTTTCTACATTATCTGGAGTGTTAGTAACTTCACTTCCGCAATCTGGACAGGTAAAGGCATCAATGTCCATTGTACAAAAACCTGCTACTTTCTTATCTTCACAAAAATACCAAGGAAACTTATATTGAATTTCTTTTGGCTTTTGATATTCAAAGGGATTTACGGCATGTTTCCAATACGAGTCGTCTATTAACTGCTCATTATTTTCAAAGAACTCTTCAGAATAGTTCTCTGACTTTATGGCACATTCAGCAAATATCACATCAATTTCTTCTTTATTAAATTGACCATGTTCTAACAAGGCTTCGATTACTTTATCTTTACATAATTGAGGTGCTCTATTATAATCCAGAGATCGATAATATACACTTATAATAAGTTCCAATATGCCTTTTCGACTTTCATTTATATTAGTTTCAAAATTATTTATTTCAAAAGGCGTTCTATCTTTTATTTTTTTCAGAATATTAACAATACATTCATTACATTCTATTAATATTCCATTTTCCTTATAATAAGACATTTTTATCGAAACCATCCTTATTGATATAAAAAGATAAATTCAATTTAGCAACTTGGTAAATAGCAAATTTATATAAGCATTTTTAGAATTACTCAAAAGAAACATTCCAAAGAAACTAAAACACTATAATATAAATTTTATTCTATCCTCAATTCCGGCGAATCAGAAACCCTTGGATTCAAAGAGAAATTCGATAACAGGACCATAGAATCAGCTGTAGCTTTTGCCAACGCAAAAAGAAAGATGATCCTAACCTTACTAATGCTGCAAAAGTCACATTAAAGCCGAAATTGAGAAAGTACTGAACCAAAGACAGAAAATTTTTGAGTGGAGTTGGCAATATTTAATACATATTGGATCGTTTACTGCTCACTATTTCTTCATTTCCAGGGACCTGATAACTTTGAATGGACAAAACGTTAAGCTGCCGTGTTTTGAAACTGTCATCAGCCAAATGATCAAGGATATTTGCAGGTCTGAGAGGTGCAGGTATTCTGACCTTGAAGCAAAACTGGTTAAGGATTTTAAAGTTCAGATTGGTTTTCGGCAGGAAGGTCCAGGTGATGAAATCTTTGAATTCAAGGAGGAAATCTACTGGGTTTTTAAGTACCTGAAAATGATACGGTTCATTCAGGATGGGCCGGATGGTCTGATTTGCATAAGTTCTGAAGGCATTGAGTTTTTAAATTCACAGTTACCTGGAGAAAGTAAACTGGAAGATATTGATCTGGCTGGGATAAAGGACTATTTTAATTCTTTTGAGCTGGAACTCGATCCGATTGTTGTTTCGTATAAACAGCTTACAGAATTTGCTGATAAAGATAAAGTAAACAGGACACTGAGCAGTTTCTACTGCTCAAAGGACCCTGACATACAGGATTTTGTGCGGTGCAGTATGGACAAATTTGATGACAAATCAATATGCAGGTCATATCTTATACTTGATAGAAAGAATAGCGATGATGAAAACTTCTGTGTTCTTGGATTTTTCGCCCTTGCTTTGAAAATACTAAGAGTAGACCAGAGTAAATTGAGCAGGAAGCAAAAAAAGGATATGAACCTGCTTAGAGAACAGGAAGGTATTCCCTCATACTTTATTGCCCAGTTAGGGAAAAATGACATATTTAAATACAATTTTAAAGGAAAATACCTGCTTGATGAAGCCGTAAACATTGTTTATGACTGCATTGGGTTATTGGGAGGGACCATTGTCTGGCTTGAAGCAAATAAAGAAGCCGATTCTGTGGTGAAATTTTATAAAGACTATGGATTTATAGAATTACAGTCCGAACTGCAGGAGGACGGAGTAAAGAGAATGCAATTGGTAAAATATTTAAATAGGGAATGACTAAGGAAAGAAAATATATCAAATAAGAACATATATAGTTGTTAAAAGGCAGGATTAAACGATAAAAGGGGTGTAGAAATGGCTTCGAGATATCTGGAACAAAACACTTTGTACATATCAGACCCTGTTGCCATTAATAAGTTACATTCTCTATTTGAGAAAAATGAAAAATCCAAACCTCCTGTATCTCGATATGCAAAGTCTGAGAAAGAGGTTATTGAATTCTTAAAAAGGTAATGGATCTGTACGTTTTTACTTGAGACTAAAATTTTGTTTTTCAATATAGAGGTTAGAAACCTCATTTTTCCATCTTGTTTTCATGTTTTTTCATCTTGTTTTCGCCCTGTTTCCACCTTATTTTTTAGATTTTCTGATTTTTAGCCAGCCTTCAATCTGATTATAGCGATCATTTTAAAATTTTAGTTTATTATTGCTCTGGTAATCACTTTATTTTCGGCTTCAGATTATGCATTAATACTTCAGAGTAGGCATTAATATATAAAACATCACTATAAATTAGCAAAGCCTGTTAAATGGAAGGGTATTTCATAGATAAAGTATCTAAATCTCTAGATATCATTTTATATTTTTTCGATTAATCGTAGGACATGGATTTTTATGGTTAACGTTGAAAAAACAAGCCAGAGCATACTCAGAAAATTTGACCCTTCGGAACTGGCAGATTATGAGAAGAGAAAAATCGTTTTCTGGTATGATAAGGACAGGACTGCCTGGGATAATGAAAAATTGGCTCCCAGCTCAGAGCTGAACGAAATAATACAAATACTGACAAGGCATGCCATTAAATTCCATATTCTTCACAATAACTATTTTGAAACCAAAAAACTCCTTGAAATAGAGGATCCTGAATCAAACTATCTGATTTACTGCCCCGACAAAGAAAGAACACACGAAGAAAACTGGCTTTTTGATATCCAGCTCTATTCGTCCAGATTTGAAAACAGCCGGATTTCCGATATCAAAAGTGAATTTGAGATCGAGGGGCATGAGCTGGATGACTTCTTCACAAAATACGAAAAATTCTTTGGCAACCAGAAAGAAAGAGTCCAGCCTCTAAAAAAGCTCTACCAGAAGGACTGGCGGGAAAAAGAGTTCATTCTGGGCATGCTGGCTGTTTTTTCAAAAACTCAGGTTCTTGATTTCAAACTTATCGTTCGTGACACCATGCTGGAATCCCTGGAAGAAAACGAAAACCCGACATGGAAGAATATATCGAAGTTCGGGCTGGAGGATAACTTCTGGGAGCTGGCAGAAGATGATTTTGGCTTTTCGACAAAGAACCCTACCCTGAAAAAGCTTTTCCTGAGTTTCCTGGTCACGCACATAAAGCAGTGTTCTGGAATTTCCCTGCAAGGCTATGACCAGTATGTGAACCGGAAGGAAAATGAGTGCCAGATCTTCCTCAAGCACTGGATGGACAGTTCCCAAAACTCCAAGACCTTTGAGAAATACACCCGTGGCATTCTTGAAGAAAACAACCGTGATCTTGAAAAGAGCCTGCAAGCAGCGCTTAATAAGCGGGATGTGCAGACATATCTTGAAGCCGAAGCTGTTGAGACTTTTGACAAAGCTATAATTCTTCGTATAATCGAATCTCTGAGTAGTCCTGTAGATTCAACAGAAGATGATTTTAAAAACTATCTTGCCTGGATTGACGCCCGCAGGACAAAGCACTGGTTTTCCGAATATGAAAACATTTACAGTGCGCTTGAATATGCGGTCAAGCTCTTCCGTTTTGCCAGAGAGCACTATGAAAATCCAGAAGCAATTGATTCACCTGAAAACACATGCAGTTTATACGAATTATTCAAAGCATATGCTGAAACCCACTATCAGATGGATTACTTCTACAGAAAATTCTACTACTATTATGATAAAGAACAGGAAAAGGACATTCTGAAGAAAAACCTGAGACCTCAGGTTGAAGATCTCTATGCTAACAATCTGCTCGGAAAACTGTTATTGAAATGGAGCAGCCTTATTGAATCCGATCTTAAAAGCCAGTGGAAAATTGAGCTTGCAGACAGCCAGAAGGATTTCTATAAACTGTACGTAAGCAGGATCTTACAAAAAGACGACAGAAGTAGGGTTGCAGTTGTCATTTCCGATGCCCTGCGCTATGAAGCAGCTTTCGAACTATTCGAAACTCTCAATAAAGATACCTGGGGTATTGCCGAACTCACTTCTATGGCAGGAGTCTTACCTTCATATACAAAACTTGGAATGGCAAGTTTACTTCCTCATAATGCCCTAGAATACAGAGGGAAAGAAATCTTTGTTGATAGCATAAGTTCCGAAGGGCTTGATAAAAGGAACAAAATCCTGCAGAGTAAATGTGAAGATTCACTTGCGTTAAATTATGAAGACATTATTAAACTCAGCCGGGAAGAGGCACGGGAACTTATCAAAGGAAAAAGGGTCCTTTACATTTATCACAATAAGATAGATTCAACTGGGGATAAACAGTCCTCAGAAAACAGTGTGTTTAATGCCGTAGAGGAAACAATTCTTGAACTAAAGAAACTTGTCAAGAATTTGAGTGATCGCCTGAACACAACAAATATCATTGTCACAGCAGATCACGGTTTCCTTTACAGAAGAGATGATATGGAAAGTGTAGATAAAGTGGATACCTCATTATTTGACAAATCTCGTATAATTGACACAACAAAGAGATTTATCCTGAGTGACCAAGAATTTGCAACGGATAATTCACTGGATAACATACACGGATTTGACATGCGCTATATGCTTGGGCAGAACCACACTCCTCTTTTTGCCTATGTCCCTAAAGCAGATCTCAGGTTCAAACTTCAGGGAGGCGGGCTCAATTTCGTGCATGGAGGGACCTCTCCTCAGGAGATTGTTATTCCAGTTCTGACATATAACCATAGGCGGAATGAAAAGGCTATTGAAAAGAAGGGGATCAAGCACGGTAAGGTCAACGTCTCGGTAATAAACGACCGGAGAAAGATCACAAGCAGCAAATTTAAAGTAAAGATTTTCCAGACCGAGAAAGTGACCGATAAAATGAAACCCCGCACCGTCAAAGTTTCTCTATGGGATATTGATGGTGAGCAGGAAAAAATGGTCAGTGATGAAAAAATCATTATCGCCAATAATGAATCTGATGAGCCCGAAGAAAGGCAGTATAATATCATGCTCACACTCGGAAACAATCTTGAAAACAAAATATATTACCTCAGGCTAATTGACGAAGACCCGGCTGAAATAAAAGATATTGCACGGATTCCATTCGAACTTGACCTTCTGATCAGCGACTTTGATGATTTCTAAGTTGAAAAATAAACTATGCACAAAAATTAAGAATAAAATAGAGTTTAGAGATATTTTGATAGGGACAGGATAAAATGACTGAAGAAGCTCTTGAGACAGCAGTCCTTGAAACCGATAGAAAATTAATCAAATATTTTCCTGGTAGGGTTGTACGAAAAGACCTTACAAAGCTGTTGAAAGTAGGGCATAATGTCCCTGTCTATGTACTTGAATACCTTCTCGGCTCCTATTGTGCAGATGATGATGAAGATGTGATTAATGAAGGTGTCCATAAGGTTAAAAATATCCTATCCAAAAATTATGTAAGGCCTGATGAAGCCGAAAAAATCAAGTCGAGAATCAGGGAAACTGGCTATTACACGGTTATTGATAAGATTACTGTCAGGCTGAACGAAAAAAGGGATATTTACGAGGCATCGTTTTCCAACCTCGGGCTTATTAACATCGAAATTGACTCGGATTATGTCATAAAATACGACAAACTGCTCGGAGGCGGGATCTGGTGCATGCTCAAGATGGAGTACTCCATTGAATCTGCAGCATCTCCTTTTATTATCTCCAGCTTAAAACCTATCCAGATTCCAAACATGAATATCCAGGAAATCCTAGAGGCAAGGAGATATTTCGCAAAAGAAGAATGGATAGACGTCCTTTTGAGAAGCATAGGAATGGAGCCAACCCAGCTTCCGAATCCTGTCAAGTGGCATATGCTGGAAAGGCTTGTTCCTCTTGTTGAAAACAATTACAACCTCTGCGAGTTGGGCCCACGTAGTACAGGAAAATCCCATGTTTACAAGGAAATTTCCCCGAACTCCATCCTGATCTCAGGCGGACAGACCACAGTTGCAAACCTCTTCTACAACATGTCTACACGGCAAATAGGGCTTGTTGGGCTCTGGGATGTTGTGGCATTTGATGAAGTTGCAGGAATTCATTTCAAGGACAAAGACGGAATTCAGATCCTCAAAGACTACATGGCTTCAGGCTCTTTTGCAAGAGGAAAGGAGCAGAAAAATGCAAACTCATCAATTGTCTTCGTTGGAAACATTAACCAGAGCATCGACTCTCTCCTTAAGACCTCTCACCTTTTCTCTCCCTTTCCGGATGCAATGAACAGCGACACCGCCTTTTTTGACAGGATGCATTACTATCTCCCTGGCTGGGAAGTCCCTAAGTTCCGACCTGAACACTTTACTGACAGATACGGGTTCATAGTTGACTATATTGCCGAATTCTTCCGAGAAATGAGAAAACGTTCCTATTCTGATCACATAACCCAATTCTTCAGGCTTGGAAACAACCTGAACCAGCGTGACGTAATTGCTGTTAAAAAGACATTTTCCGGACTTATGAAGCTCCTCTACCCTGATGAGAATATTACGAAAGAAGAAGCGCAGGAGATTCTCGAATATGCCCTTATAGGTCGAAGGCGGGTAAAAGAACAGCTCAAAAAGATTGGAGGAATTGAGTTTTTTGATGTAAATTTTTCGTACATTGATAACGAGAACCTGAAAGAAACTTTCGTGCCTGTGCCTGAAAGCGGTGGAAGCAAAATCATTCCAGCAGGGATTACAAAACCAGGTGAAGCATACGCTGTTGCAGCTACCGAGTCCGGAAAGATCGGAATATACAAGTTTGAAGTCCAGATAGTGTCTGGATCTGGAAAATACGAAAAATCGGGCACTGGTTTAAATTCTCAGGCAAAAGAATCAATAAAGACAGCTTTTAATTACTTCCGGGCTAATGCAAAGTCCATAAGTCAGAGCATTTCTGTAAAAGAAAAAGACTACTTTTTACATGTCCAGGACCTCTATGGGATTGGTATATCTGATGAACTTGCTCTTGGGGCCTTCATAAGCCTCTGTTCAGGAGCAATAGAAAGATCTTTACAGGAACAAACTGCGATCCTTGGAAGCATGACAATTGGAGGCTCTGTAGAGGTCCTGGAAAATCTTGCTGGCCTTTTACAGGTCTGCCTTGATGCCGGGGCGAAGAGAGTCCTGATTCCAATTGCTTCTGCAAGCAAGATTGCAGCAGTACCTCCAGACTTGTTCAGTAAGTTCCAGATCTCGTTTTATGAAGACCCGATTGATGCGGTTTATAAGTCAATGTCACTGATTTAATGTCTTACCAGATCTGAATAAATCTGGTTTTAATCCCAGAATTATTTCTGTTGTGTCCTGAAATGATTCATTTGTATTCGTTAAGATACGATCTATAAGATACCTGTTATTTTCTTTTTCGTTTCTGTGACCGGAGTTTCTAATATATCAAAAAATAAAGGCTCACGGCTATGATTATTCACAGTATAACTAAAAATTACTTAAGTTCCAATCCCATTTAATTCAATTTTGGCGTCACTACATCTTGAATTCGCCCAAAGATTGGTACTTATGTGTTTTCCCCTTCCTTATAGAGGAAAACAATAGGGAGCATCTTGTTATAGGGATTAGTGTGATATCCTACATAATGGGAATTTAGCTATTTCTGTTATCACTAGTTTATATAATAGTCATAAATTTATCGATTTCATAATAAAGTGCTTTGAATTGGTTGCTTTGAATTGGTGCCAAACAAAATTAATTTTTTGTTATACACTACATTTCATGCGTCGCTTGATGTGGTTTTATACTACAAAGTATAAACCCGGATAAATACGCCACAAACACGCCAATGCCTCAAAAACAGCAAACAGAAATGTTTAAACGGGCAAGGAAACTTGCAAGTACAGTCAGGTTGTAAGCGTGCCGCATAACGTTTTTTGTGCTTTAAAATGAATCCGAAATCCCCTCAAGAATGATTTTAAATATAATGATTACAAAAATAATCATTATGCAATTCTACAACCGGCAGAAAGAACTTAAACTTATGGAACTGCTCGATCAGGGGAAACCATCTTTTCTTGTTATAACAGGGAAGAGAAGGGTAGGAAAAACCGAGTTGATCAAGCAGTTCACAGGGAACAGGAAAGCACTTTATCTTTTCGTTGACAGCAACAAGAGCATCGACATTCTGATGGACGAATTCGACCAGCTTTTAAAGGAGAAACTGGACCTGCCGGATTACATAAAAGTCGATGAAACGGAGAATTTCCTCAAGTTTATAACCTCTTATGACAGGGACCTGATAATAGCGATTGATGAATTCCAGAGGTTCCAGAAAGTATACCCATCCTTCATTACTCAGCTTCAGCGGTACTGGGACATGAAGCCAGACAATTGCAGGGTCTTTCTTATCGTTTCCGGGTCTTCCATTGGCATGATAAGAAAAATATTCATTGAAGAACAGGCTCCACTCTTCAAACGTGCTGACAATATTCTGACTATAAAGCCCTTTACGGTCCTTGAGACATTTGAGATGCTCGGTGACATGGGTATAAAAGATCCGGAAGAAAAACTGAATCTGTACTTCCTTTTCGGAGGGACTGTCTATTACTATCGCCTGTTTGAAAAGTATCAGTGCACAGGATTTGACGATGCCCTTGAAAAGCTGATATTCAGCGAGTTTGCACCGCTTAAAAATGAAGTGAGGGACATTCTAATTGAAGAATTTGGGAAGGAACACTCCACATATTATGAGATAATCTCAGCAATATCGCAGGGAAGATGCTCGATGAGCGAGATATCGGATCTGACACATGTCTCTTCTAACTCATTGTCACCATATTTTTACGACCTCATAGACCTGCTAGGAGTCGTGGAACACCGGATACCTGTCACGGACAGTCCTGAAAAAAGCAAAAGAGGACGGTATTTCCTGAAAGATAATTTCTTCAGGTTCTATGGCCGCTTCGTATATCCTATGTACAGCCAATATGTGGCAGGCAATTATTCTCCCATGCTGGAAAAGGTTCGGAAAGAATGGCAGAGTTACACAGGCAAGATATTCGAGGATATTGTTCGTGAACTGCTGGTTGAAAAGATGATCAGCGATTATCCGGATATTGGGAGCTGGTGGAATAGGAAGGGGGATGAGATCGATATTCTTGGAGTAAATCGCCAGGGGAGAAAAGTCCTGGCAATTGAAGTAAAGAATAAAGAACTGGGTGAAAGCGAGGCAAGAGAGATCCTGGAGTTAACACTCGATAAAGCAAAATTAGTAAGAGGAATATCTGGTCAGGAATTGAAAGTAGGAATAGTGGCCAGAAAGGTCAAAGGCAGAAAACACCTGGAAGGTGATGGATTCCTTGTATGGGAACTGGAAGAGCTTATTCCCTGATTTTTTGAGTTGAGCATTTGCCAAAGAAGAAATGTCTTTGGGATTATTAATCTAATTTGATTAATCATTTGTGAAAGGAGAAATCAATCCAAAAAGGGCAATGAGAACATAAAGGGGACAAAATTTCATGTTCTTTTTAATTTGGCTCTTTGTCATTCCCTGTGATAAGATGATTTTCAATTCAAGACCGCATTGGTTTTTATGAGAATATTATGTGGATATCCCCACAAAACCACGAAGAACCTGAATAAACATTAATTTATTACTGACGGTCTGCCAGGAAAAACATAAGGGTGTTATTACACCCTGTCATGGAATTTGTTTTTATGAAAATCTGTGTTCTTTTGGATTTCAAACTTCTTTTCCGGGTTCCTGATCTTCCAGCATAACTCCATCAGGCCCGCACATTTTATCAAGTTTCTCCTTTATTTTGTCAGCTTTTGCAGCGTATTCTTCTGCTTCTTCTTTGCCCATATCTGTGAGTAACTTTGAATATTCTGTAGTATTGTTTTTGCCTGACAGCAAAGGCTTCAACGTCCTTCAGTGTACAGATGAGATTTTCCCTGTAAATGTCATTTTCCGGGTACATTTGCACCAGGTTTTCGATTATTCCGAGAGATTTTTCATAGTATTTTTGAGCATTTTCGAGTTCAAGATTTAAACATTTAAGAAACACCTGCGAAATGAATACTAATTTTTAAGCATTCGTTTCTGAAGCCCTCAAACCAGAACATTTAATTGGGTTTATATACCGTTGGGGGTATAAATATTATAAATATGTTAGTGGTATCTCCAATGAAAAAAACAAAAATGTCGGCAAATTCTGGCAAGGCAGGGACTTTGAGTTTTGTCCATGCTGCGGATTTACACCTTGACAGTCCATTTACAGGAATTTCAGGAATTGATCCTGAACTTGGGGAAAGGCTTGCGAAAGCTACCTTTCAGGCTTATGAGGCAATTATAGAGCTCTGTATAGAAGAAGAAGTCGACTTTTTGCTTATTGCGGGGGATGTGTATGACAGTGCCGACAAGAGCCTTTATGCTCAGGTCAGGTTTATAGAGGGGCTCAGGAAGCTCGAAACTGCCGGAATTCAGGTTTTTATATGCCATGGGAACCACGACCCTCTTGACGGCTGGTCTGCAAGCCTTACATGGCCCGAAAACGTACATATCATGAAAGGGAACAGGGCCGAAGTTGTGGAATTCAAAAAAGACGGAGAAACTGCTGCTGTTATAGTGGGGATGAGTTATCCAGCACAGCACATAATGAAAAATCTTGTGAAAAACTTTCCAAAAAAAGAAGGTAACTGGCCGTTTACTATAGGACTGCTGCATTGCAGCGTGGGAAGCAACCCGGAACACGCACCTTATGCACCCTGTACACTGCAGGACCTCAGGGAGCTCAATTATGACTACTGGGCGCTTGGCCATATCCATACTCCTTCTATCGTTTGCAAAGAGGCTCCGGTTGTGATATATCCTGGAAATCCACAGGGAAGGCATTCCGGTGAAAACGGTGCCAGGGGGTGCTTTGTTGTGGATGTTTCCCCAGGAGGAGATATTTCTACCAGATTCATAGAGACCGACTCTGTCCGCTGGCATATCAGGGAAATTTCCATAGAAGGCCTGGAAAAAGAGGGGGAGCTAATAGAAAGCCTTCAAAGCCAGCTTGATGCCATAAGGGAAAATTCCGGGAGAAGGTCTGTGATTTGCAGTTTTGCCCTTAAAGGGAGGGGACCGCTGCATCACATTCTCAGGCAGGAGGGATTTCTTGAAGACCTCCTGCGTTTGCTCAGGGAAGGCGAAACCTGGGGCCGGCAGTTCATCTGGGTAGACCGAATAGAGGATGATACACTCTTTCCCGTAGAAAGAGAGCTCCTTCTGAAAAGGGAAGATTTTGTGGGAGATCTGGTAAAAATCGTAGAGGGCTTGAAGACCGATGAAAAAGCCCTGGATGAGTTTTGTGAAGTCCTATCCCCTCTTTTTGATTCCAGAAACGGGAGAAAGCACATTGCCAGAATTGATGATGAAGAAATGAACTACCTGCTTCAGCGCGCTGAAAATATCCTGCTTGATGCTTTACTCACGGAGGAAGATAATGAAAATTAATGCCATCCATATTGATGGTTTCGGCAAGTTTTCCAGCTTGTCGATGGAAGATCTGCCCTCCGGCCTGGTCATTTTTATGGGAGCAAACGAAGCAGGAAAATCGACATTATTTACTTTTATCCGGAGGATGTTTTTCGGCATCCCTAACACAAGGCTCTGCAACCTCTATCCTCCACTTGGAGGAGGAAAGCATGGGGGAAGGCTTGCAGTCATCGATTCTACTGGAGACCGATGGGTCATAGAAAGAAATGCGGGCAAAAAAGAAGATGTAAAGGTTGTGCTCCCAGATGGGAATACAGGGGGTAAAATTGAACTTATTAAACTGCTGGGCCACGCAGACAGAAATGTCTTTGAAAATATCTATGCTTTTGGCCTTGAAGAACTGCAGAGTTTTGAAACCCTGAATGACCAGAGCATCAACAGTAAACTCTACAGTGCAGGCACTGGAGTTGGAGTTTCGATTTCAGGACTGATGAACTCGATCAGCAGCATTGAAACCAACCTGTATAGGCCCAGAGGTAGTAAACCTCTTATAAATGAGCTTTTCAGGGAAATAGGGAAAACTGAAGTAAAAATTACCGAACTTGAAGGAGCCCAGAAGAAATACGATTCGCTTCATTTTGAACTGGAACAGAAAACCCTGGAGATTGACCAACTAAAAGAAAAGTCTCAGAATATAAGGAAAAAATTAAACCACATTCAAAACCTGCTTTCCGTCTGGGAAGACTGGGAGATCCTCCGTGAGTCAAAAACTGCCCTTGAAAGCTTACCTGGGCTTGAGAGTTTCCCCGAAAAAGGGGAAGAGAAGCTTACGAGGCTCCAGGAAAGAATTGAAGAGATAAGGGAGACCATTTCAAGGCTGCAGCAGGACCTGGATAAAAATGCCGTTAAAGAACGAAGCCTTTCCCCGGACGAAAGCCTTCTGAAGCAAAAAGATGCGGTGCTGGAACTGGGAAGCGGAATTGAGAAGTACAGGTCTGAAGAAAAACTGCTACCTTCTCTGGAAATGAACCTCAGGCAGGAAAAAACTGGCTTTTCTGAGCTTCTTCTGGAACTTGGTCCGGCCTGGGATGAGAAAGCTCTGGAGCGTTTTGACCGTTCTATTCCTGCAAAGGAAGCCGTTATCCAGATGCGAAGGTCAGTAGACGAAATTGAGGATAAAATAAAAGAGACCAGAAACGAACTCCAGCAGATCCTTAACAGTATTGAAAGGGTCCTTCAGGAAAACGACCTTTTTGAAGAAAGCCTCCTTGTACACAGAGACCAGGTTATCGAACTTGGAAACGGAATCGAAAAATACCAGGCCGATAAAGATTTTCTCCTTTCCGGAACTCAGGAACTTCAGGATAGAAAAGCAGAACTCAGGGAAACTCTGTCAGGGCTTGGGGAAGGATGGGACGAAAACGCCCTTGATCTTTTCGAGCACTCAATCCCTTCAAAAGAAACTGTATTCAGAAAACGAAGGGAAATGGATGAGGCAGAAAAAACAATTGAGAGATACCGCGACAGGCTCAAACTTGCCCTTGGGGAAATTAAAGACGTCTGTGAGGAACTCGAAGCCCTAAAAGAGAAACTTGAGGTATACTCGACTCTTCCAAGGCCCGAAGAGGTAAAGCAGGAGCTTGAAGCTGTAAGTTATCTCAGGGTGGCCCAACCTCTCCTGAGGGAAAAAGAAGGCGAACTCAAAAGCCTGGAAAAAGAAGAGATGCTTTTTGCAGCTTTAAGACCTCGGGAAAACGAAACTAAGGATGGGCTACCCCTCTGGCCTGCAGGAATGGTTCTGCTTGCAGGCTGCATTGGCCTGGTATACGAAAGCATTAGTGGCACCCTGTTTTCCGGACTTGTCATATTTTTACTCCTTTTCGCGACTTCTGCGGTATACTTTTTAAAAGCTACTAATAAGTCCTCAGCCCACCCTGCCGGGGAAGAGCACCAAGACGCTGAGTCCCGAAAACAGAACGTAAAGGACTCAAAAGAAAAGCTGTTCAGAGAGATTAATGCACTGAAAGCATCCATGAAAACCCGTGCAAAAAAGTGTGGCTTTGAAGACATTCCTGACCCCTCAGTACGGGAACAGAAAGCCGATGAGCTGCAGAGGGTCATGGTTGAGTTGAAAACTGCCTGGGAGCTGCGCCAGAGGGAGGAAAAGCTCCAGAAGAAGCTGGATAAGTTAAATGCAAGTTATATAGAACTTAAAGATACTATCCGGGCACAAGAGGCAAAGCAGGAAGAAGTTCTCCAGGAATGGAAAGGGTGGCTTATTTCTTCAGGGCTCAGCCCGGAGTTCTCTCCTGAGCATGTGCTTGAGATCCTTTCTGCAATCAGGGCTTGCCTGGAAAAACAAAAGAATATAAACGAACTGGAAAAGCAGGTAACGCTCAAAGAAGCCACTGTTAAAAAGTACGAAGAAAAAGCCTGTAGTATTCTGGAGGCCTGTGAAAGACCTTTTGTAGGAATTGCACTCGAAAGTGAAATCGCAAAGCTCAGGGAGGATGTTAGTTTCGCATTTAACCAGGCTGAAAGAGTGAGAAAACTTGAAGCTGAGTCCGAAGGCCTTAACCGTAAAAAAGAAGAGCTTGAAACCCGGCTCCTTGAGGAGATAAAGGCACGTGATGCACTGGCAGAAAAGTGGACTGGCTGGCTTGGGACTTACGGGCTTGACCCATCACTTTCAGTAGAAAGTGTGCTTGAAATCTTTTCGGTAATCCGGACGTGCTTTGACAGGCAGAGGGCAATCCGGAAACTTGAAGAACAGATAGCTTCTAGCAGAACATCGATAGAAGCCTATGAAACAAAGGTAGCCGGGGTACTGCAGGAATGTGGACGTTCACTTTCCGGACTCTCTTTTGACTCCCAGGTTGAAAAACTTCGTTCAGACATTGAAAAGGCATCCTATGAGACAAGAAACCTGCAGCAGCTGAAAACCAGATATGAAGAACTTAAAATTGACCTTGAGGCAGCCCTGGATAAATACAAAGAAGCTGCTGAAGAGCTTGCAGTTCTTCTGGACTCCGGTTCTGCAGAGACCGAAGAAGAATTCTATGAAAACGCCCGGCTCTGGGCTCAGCGGATCGAACTGGAAAACAGAAAAAGAGAAGCTGAACAGCAGATCCAGAGGATTTCCGTAGGCGAAAAGGATTACGGGGTTTTCATAGAAGAACTGCAAGCTTCTGATCTTTCAGGCCTGAAAGAAGAAAACCACAGTCTGGAGGAATGCCTGAAAGCACTGGAACAGGAGACCTCGGATACTATAGATAGGCGCGGAGCAATAAGAAATCAGATTGAACAGCTCGAACAAGGAAGTGAAGGTTCTCTGGCAAGAGTAATGCAGGAAAGCCTGCTGGAAGAGCTTCACGAAAAGTCAAGGGAATGGGCTTCTCTGGTCTTAGCCCGTGAGATACTTGCTAAAGCAGTCAAAGTATATGAAAAGGAAAGGCAGCCTGCAGTTATCGTGGAAGCACAGGCCTTTTTCTCAAAGATTACCAGAGGCAGGTACACGAGGATTTATTCCCCACTCAACTCTACCGAAATCTATGTTGAAGACCGGAACGGACGCCAGAAGCGCATTCAGGAACTTAGTAGGGGAACGGCCGAACAGCTTTATCTCTCCCTGCGCTTCGGTTTCATCAGGGAATTCGGCAGGCATTCGGAATCTCTTCCGATTGTTTTTGATGACGTGCTGGTGAATTTTGACCCTGAACGCTGCAAAAGTACCTGTGAAGCCATAAAAGACCTTGCATCAGATAATCAGATTTTTTATTTCACTTGCCATCCCGAAACCGTACAGATGCTTGTAGAAAGTTTTCCTGAAACCAGGGCTGTAGATCTTGATGCGGTATAAAAGGGAGTTAAAGCTTAAAAGAGCCTGATGGGAATTTAAATGTACGTCCTTTCTGTTATGAAAAGGAGCTTTGAACTTAAAATATGACTTGTATTAAAAAGTTCAAAAGCTAGTTTTAAAAAGCTTGATTTTTTGTCTGAAAAAACTTGATTTTTATCTTTGCCAATGGGTTTCTTCCATATCAATGGCCGCAAAAATCTGTATAAGAGGGTGTCTTTTTATAGCTCTCATCAAATCCTCTGGGGTATATTCCATACCATATTCATAGCATGAAAACAGCCCCATATGATACAGGATTATATCTCTCTCAATGCGTGTCAGTTTTATGTGTTTCTTAATCTTTTCAATAGAAAGAACTGAATGTTTATTATTTGCAGGATGGCCTTGCAACGCCCGATAATTTCCATAGTCTCCAACATATAACCCTTCCTTACAGACGTCGTGACACAAAGCAATAATTGTTAGAGAATCCTCAGGAAGTTGCTCTTTTTTCTTAAGGCGGGAATTCGATAATTTCAGTGGCTCTAATAAATTGAGGCTATGTTCCGCAAGTCCGCCAGGATAATCTCTATGATATTTTGTACTTGCAGGTGCCGAAAAGAAATCGGAATTTTCAATGTACTGGATGTAATCTTTGATCCCTTCTCTCTTCACTTCATTTAAGAGATCCAGAATATAATTTTCGTTGGAAAAGATTTCATCCTCAGTCAACATTTCAGTTCCTTCAAATTGTCAAAACTTATTGAGATTTTGTATATAACTTAACTTCAACAGATATTATATTATGATAAAAACAAATTTTACTCCGGAATGTGCATCTATTAAACAGTTGGAAACTAAATAAATATAATAGAATAAATTTTCCTGAAATTTAATAATTATTGAAAAATAAGGAAAAACACAAATCTGAACAATCCAAACAAAAAAGTATCTTAAGCAGTTCTCAATGAGTTTCGATCTCTATTAATTTCTTGTTATCTGTTCATTATTTTGTTATCTATTCGTTATTTTGTTATCTGTGTATAATTTTGTTATCTGTTCAGTATTTTACTTTTTTCTTTTCATGGGTTGTCTTATGATAGTTTTAAGTTTTTCCGGTTTTGTTCTGCGCATATCACTTATGTATATCTCATGGTGTTTTTCACCAGGCTGCCATTAAACTCAGATCCTTTTTCTTCAATAAAATTATGTAATTTCTCTACTGGTTGGCCTTCCTGAGAATATGGACCAATGTGCATTATCTGGGCTGATAAGCCTTCATGCAGGCTTTGAAATTTTATTCTGGAAAGCGCAGGTAGTTTTTTCTTTTTTTCTACTTCCTGTATGGCCTCTTTCATCATGTCTTTCGTGATGAAGTCGGGCTGCCTTATCATTGCAGTCCATTTCCAGCCACTTTTATCTAGAATGTTGAAATCTGCCAGATTTTCAGCCCACCAGAGTCCTTCAAGAGGCATTACTACATAATCCTGCGAGCTATCTTTTTTGGAGATAAATTTAATTTTATAAGATACTGAAAACAATGCTTCTATGGAGTTCTGATATTCCTGTGATGTATTGGGGTCGCCTTCGCCGTCTATCATTAGAAAACTCATTTCAGGAACGTCTACAGTTGACACTTCTTTTGCAGATGGATTGTAAAGTTCTTTATTCTCTTTTTTTAAATCTATTTTCGGCATTTTACCTGGATTCGGCAGGTCAACGTAATTATAGATAGATTTTTTCATATTTTCTCCCCTATGAGACTCAATATCTTCCAGTGAATCTCTTCCATTAAAGGCAGTGTGTCAATTTTTCTGAAAAAATCAGAAATCTAAATAAGTTATTGGGTAGAAAATTCCAAATCGGAAGAATCAATTTTGTTCATAGTACTCAAAAACTTGACTTCAAATTTACAGCAAATTTGAGACACTGCCTGGGTTCTATTACTCAAATATCTGATTTAATTTTAATATTTTACATACTTTGTACACATAGACACAGACAATTATTGTAAGGATTGCTACCCCATATGGAGTGAAAAAATAATTGATATTGAGAATACTAATAATAAATCTGTTCAACACAGGTAAAATAATCGGCCAATGAAATAAATAAATTTGGAATGAATATTTTCCACACAGTAATAATGATTTTTTTAAATATTTGCAACTTAGTAGTAGTCTAGAAAATAACATCATAAATGGTGGAAATGTTATTCCATATAATAAAATAGCATATTTAGATGCAAACGATTGTGGGTAAATTATGGAGACCGTAAATATTGCGACAAAAACTATTGAAATAATATATGAAATAGAGAGTTTATTTTGTTCTAATTGCTTGTAGCCATAGGCTATCCCAAAAATATAAGCTGGCATATACATCATGATATTAAACAAAATACTAGGGTACAGTTTTAAAGTGTCCTTATACATAATGTCAAATGCCAGTAGTGGTATTCCTAAATAAAATAAAGTATCAATCTGAAAATAGTATATAATTGTAAAACAAATAGTTGTTATTACAATTAGTGCAATCAGATACCACAATTGATAAGAAACGATATTATTTCCAATCAGAGTTTTAAATAAACCGTCTATGTTTAAATTATTCCAAAAATTTGCAATACCTTCAAAATTTAGGTTAAGGTAATTAATTGAGATATAACTAATGCAATATAGAGGAACAAATGCCAGCAGTGTATACCCAATATACGCTTTATACAGCCGAGTAAATCTCTTCACAAAATACTTACTTACAAATGATTTGTCGTTGATTTCTGCAGAATGATTTATCCCCATCTTAAGTCCAGATGAAAACGTAAACAAAACTAGACCAAATGTGGCAAGATATTTTAACAAAAATATAGAATCTGGCCGATTTATCCCGCCTAACTCATGAAAGAGTACGATAAAAATAATACTAATACCATCAATTAAAGTAATTTTGTCTTTTATTTCTGAATAGGACCGAGAGATCATAATCTAATCTCCAATTTTAGTAATAAGTTCTGTGCAGCTATCATTTATTTCATTATACTAGCATGAAAGTTCTTTCAAGTACTTTCATTTTTAATGCCTGTGATTAGAAGGATTTCATGTGTGTTTTTTGTGAGAATTAAATCTTTTTGCATAAATATACTAAGTGTTATGAAATTAGAATAGGTTTTTAGGCAGTGTGCCAATTTTAGCATGAAAATGCTGCCATCTGCAAGAATTTTCATTGGTTGTGCCTGCTATTTGGAAAATTTCATGTGCGTTTTCTGTAAAATCACAAATCTCAAGAAGTTATTGTGTAGAAAATTACATATTGAGAAATTAATTTTCTCCATCGTACGCAAAAACTTTACTTAAAATTTACAGCAAATTTGAAACACTGTCTTTTTATGATACGAACATTTGTATTTATCTGTACTCTTCGGTAGTATAGTTTGAAAATATATAATTATTTCATTAAACACACATGAAATTCTTCAAATTACAGGCACAAAGAAATGAAAGTACGTTTCACCTCACCCTTTTTGACTATCGATCGCATGATTACATTAGGTAGTAAGGTTGTCCTAGTGTTATGGCAACTTAATTATCGAGCATAATTTTTGATAGATTTACATCAATAGATAGCGATTCAAATTTAACATATAATCAATAACTAAATTGTCATGACGCTAGTTTTGGTTTTTCAAACCATGCTAAACGAATCCATGAATTACCATACAAGGCTTAGATGTGATAAGGAGCAGAAAATCAAAAAAGAGTATGGAGAACCAGTTTTATTCCGTACGTTCATGCTAAATTATTTTTAATAATTCTTCGTTCAAATTCATATTTCGATCTTTGATACTTTTGTATAATTTCAAATCACAAAAGTATAATTATGGTAGTAATCCATTAGCAAAATGGCCAGCATCAAGTGCTTATTATTCCAATTTGGCAGAGGGTCGGACTGCCAGTTCAAAGGGGCTCTTTTCAATATACTTCATAATCGGTAAAAGAACTGTTTTGGCAATTGTGACTAGTTCGGACAAAGTATAAATTTTGTTGGATTTGTTTTATTTTTCAGTCTCTCTATGGGCCAGTCAAATTTTTCAAGAGAATTATTATGGTCAATAGGATATATTTCAGGTCTCCCATAATTATAAAAAATTTCCTAAATATTAAACCGTTTATGGGAAGACTCAAGTTCAAAGGTAGACAGTTCTACATTAATAACTCTTATTTTACCTTTAAAGCATTGATATTAGTACAATTTAGGAAAGTTTTTTTATGTATAACAGGATTTATTTAAAAATTATATTGCAAAAGAGTTCATAAAAATAATTTATATAAAAACAAAGCAGAATATAAATCAAGAGAAAGAAATCCTAAATATCTCAAAGGGATATGGCATAAATGTCAATCAAAGAAGTTAAATAACTATGAAGTGTTTTTCGATAAAAATTAGTTGAGATAATGAGATTTTCCGGCACAGACAAGGTAAAAATATGAAGCTTGTAATTATTCTTGGCACAAGGCCAGATAAAATACGAAACTTGGCTAGAAAATAATTAATTTTATTGAAAATTTTTGGAGAGATGAGTGATGTCTTCTCAAATAAACAATTATTCGGCTGTTCAGGAAAGCTTTCAGGGTGAAAAGAGTGGGTCCGTTGACCTTACTTCTAACATTATAAATTATTCAGTTAGTCCGGAAGGAGAAAAATTTTCAATACCTGAACCTGAAGAATACAAAGAAGAGTTTAAAAGAATTAAAGGTCTTGTGGACAAAGCTCGTAAAGAAGGGAAAGAGATTGTCGTTGTGATGGGTGTCGGGTTTGTTGGAGCTGTAATGGCTGCGATTATTGCAGATACGAAAGACGAAAACGGGAATTATAGTAAATTTGTAATCGGTTGTCAGAGACCAAGTACTCGCAGTTACTGGAAAATACCACTGCTAAACAGAGGACAATCTCCTGTTAAATCAGAAGATAAAGAAGTAGATGAGATTATAAAACGCTGTGTTCTTGAAACAAAAACGCTTGTAGCTACATACACAAACGAATGTCTAAAACTTGCCGATGTTGTTGTGGTAGATATCCAGTGCGATTATGTAAAGTGTGAACTTGGAAATGTCAGGACCGGTGAAGCCGATATGGCAGCACTTGAAGCTTCCATGAAAATAATTGGAGAAAACATCTGCCCCGATTGTCTTGTGCTAATAGAAACAACTGTTGCTCCAGGGACTACCGAATTCGTTGCACTTCCTCTCCTGAAAAAAGCATTCCAGAAGCGTGGAATTGATTCAACCCCGTTACTTGCACACAGTTTTGAACGTGTAATGCCTGGAAGAGATTATGTGGCAAGTGTACGTGACTTCTGGAGAGTCTGTGCAGGTTGTACTGACGAAGCAAGAGAAAAGGTTGAAAAGTTTCTCAGTGAAGTAATAAACACTAAAGATTACCCTCTGACTATAATGGATAGGCCTATTGAGTCTGAAACCGCAAAAATCATTGAAAACTCCTACCGTGCAACAATACTTGCTTTCCTTAATGAATGGAGTCTTTTTTCAGAAAGAAACGGTGTCGATCTCATAAAAGTTATTAATGCAATCAAAATGCGCCCAACTCACAGTAATATAATCTTCCCAGGCCCAGGGATTGGAGGCTATTGCCTTCCAAAAGACGGAGGTCTGGGTTACTGGGCTTATAAGCATATTCTGGGCTTTGAGGATGGAGATGAGGTCTTCAAGATCACCCCCACAGCAATTGATGTAAACGACACAAGAGCTCTTCACGTAGCCGAACTTACTCGAGATGCACTTCGGAATATGGGGCACTATATAGCCGGAGCAGATGTTCTTATCTGCGGGGCCAGTTACAGGCAGGATGTTGGCGATACAAGATACAGTGGAAGTGAAATTGTAGTCAGAAAACTGACTGAAATGGGCGCTGAGATTCGTGTTCATGATCCATACGTAGATCACTGGTACGAGATGGAAAACCAGGATACATATCCAGCATCTGGTCATTCCTGGAAACATTTCTTTAGAAACCAGGAAGGTCTGGCAGAGTTAAAAATAGAAAGTGATTTTCCATCAGCAATTAAAGATATAGAGGCCCTGATCCTTGCAGTTCCACATAAGGAATATCTTAGTTTTGAGCCAGAAACCATTGTAGAGATGGCAGGCGGGCCTATTGCAGTTATTGACTGTTTTGGAATATTATCGGATGAGAATATCAAAAGATATTTCGAACTTGGCTGTGAAGTTAAAGCCCTTGGAAGAGGCCATATTCAGCAAATCAAAAAAGAAGTCCAGAAAAGAAAATTGCAACAGCTTTCATAACTTTACAATTACAATTTTACAGAGGGGATTATTTGAAAACTAAAAATGTAGTAGTCACAGGTGGAATGGGGTTCATTGGTTCCCATCTTGCTGAGAAACTACTTGAGGATAATGAAGTAACAATTATTGATAATGAATCTACAGGTAAGATTGAAAATATAAAACATCTACTAGACCACAAAAATTTAACTGTAATAAAAGGTAGTATAGTAGACTTGAACTTAACAGAAATTTTCAAAGACAAGGACTATGTCTTCCATCTTGCAGCAATTCCCAGTGTTCCAAGAAGCGTGAAAGATCCTTTTAGTTCAAATAACTCGAATGTCACAGGAACACTGAATGTTCTGATAGCTGCAAAAGACTCTGGAATTAAGAAAGTAATATTTTCGTCGTCCTCTTCGGTATATGGTGACACTCCAACTCT
Source organism: Methanosarcina sp. DH1 (assembly GCF_020804205.1). NCBI lineage: Archaea > Methanobacteriati > Methanobacteriota > Methanomicrobia > Methanosarcinales > Methanosarcinaceae > Methanosarcina > Methanosarcina sp. DH1. Next base: position 72,293 of record NZ_WJBJ01000003.1, read on the forward strand.
CCCAAAAAGAGAGGATATGCCAATAAACCCGATGTCTCCATATGCAATTACAAAAGCAACCGGAGAAATGTACTGCAGGGTTTTTCAAGACCTTTATGGCCTTCCAACAGTCAGCTTAAGATATTTCAACGTTTTTGGCCCACGTCAGGACCCAAATTCTCAATATGCAGCTGTAATCCCAAACTTCATAACTTCAATTTTAAACGATGAGAGTCCCGTGATATACGGAGACGGAGAACAAAGCAGAGATTTCACTTTTGTCAAAAACGTTGTTGATGCGAATATTCTTTCCTGTGAGTCTAAGAAAACTGGAATTTTCAATATAGCATGTGGTAGAAGAATTACAATTAATCAACTAGCCGATTACATTAATGAAATACTGGGAAAGGAAATAAAATCAATACATGCAGAACCAAGACCTGGAGATATCAAACATTCTCTGGCAGATATATCAAAAGCTAAAGAATTTGGATATAATCCGAAAAATGAATTTAAAAAAGAATTAATTGCAACAGTAGAGTGGTTTAAAAATGTCCAGTAAATAAACTTAAAAAAATAAAAACATAAACGGAAATTGTTGGATTTTGAAATGTGCAAGGGAGAGTATAAATGGAAAAAATATTGGTAACTGGTGGAGCAGGATTTATAGGCTCTCATATTATTGACCGTTTATTAAAATTGGGGAATGAGGTTATCTGTCTGGACAATTTTGATAGCTACTATGATCCTTCAATAAAAAGAAAAAATATACATTTTTTCATGGAAAATAAGAATTTTGAACTCGTTGAAGGAGATATAAGGGATGAACATTTGTTGAAAAGCATATTAGATGAAGTAGATTATGTTTTTCATGAGGCTGCTCAAGCGGGAGTTAGGACCTCGGTTACTGATCCCATGAAATCTCACGACGTAAATGCCACTGGAACCTTGAATCTCCTTAAAGCGGCCATGGACTCTAATGTAAAAAAGATCATAAATGCTTCTTCTTCTTCTGTATATGGAAAGGTAAAATACCTCCCTTTCGATGAAGAACATCCAAATCAACCTTTATCTCCCTATGGAGTTTCGAAACTGTTAGCAGAACACTACTGCCGGGTTTTCGACGAGCTTTATGGTTTAAAAAGTGTATCTTTAAGATATTTTACTGTTTACGGACCACGAATGAGACCAGATCTTGCAATCAGCATATTTACAAGGTCAGCTTTGAATAATGAAACTATAACTATATTTGGAAATGGTGAAAAAACAAGGGATTTCACTTATATTGATGATATAATTGAGGCAAATTTGATCTTTATGAAAAAAGGAGAAGGTGTGTATAACATTGGTGGTGGGCATTCTATCAGCATTAATGAACTTGCACAAAAAATTATAAAAATAAATAATAGCAAATCGGAAGTTGTCTACACATCTCCTGTAAAAGGTGATGCAGACCATACCCTTGCAAGTTATCAAAAAGCATGGAACGAGATCGGATGGAAACCAAAAATCAAAATAGATGAAGGGCTCGAAATGTATTCAAAGTGGTTCATAAATGAAAATTGATTTAAATAATCTACAACAGATTTAAAAGGTCATTAAATAAGAAAGTGATGAAAATGAATGTGCCAACATGTGAATATATTATTCAACCATCTAAACTTCAAGGGAAAGTAAAAATAAGTGGAGCAAAAAATAGCGCTTTAAGGCTCCTTGCAGCATCATTGCTAACAAAGGAAAAAATAGAACTTACAAATTATCCTGCTAAGTTACTTGATGCTCAAATTCACGTTGGTATGCTGGAAGTTCTTGGGAAAAACTGTGATATAAGTGAAGACAAAATAATCATTTATGAGAAAGAAACTCCCTTATCAGTTCTTAACTGGAAAAAACGTTCAATTCGTAACACCCTACTTATATTAGGTGCATTAGTTAGCCGTATAGGCGAAGCGAAAGTCCCCCTTCCCGGAGGGTGTGATCTCGGAGAGAGAAAATTCGATTTGCACGAAATGATTCTCAGGAACATGGGGGCAAAAGTTTGGGTTGAAAATGATATGCTTTGTGCCAAAGCAGAAGATGGGCTAAAAGGCACCGATATATTCTTACCTATTCGTTCGACAGGTGCTACTGAAAATGCAATAATATGCGGATGTTTGGCTGAAGGTATAACTAGAGTTTGGAACCCTCATATTCGTCCTGAAATATTAGATTTAATTAATTTTCTTAATAAGATGGGTGCAAAAATCCAGGTATTTGGACAGGAACATATAGAAATTACAGGGGTAGAAAAATTATATGGGGTTAAATATTCTGTAATTCCTGATAATATGGAAGCGATTACCTGGTTAATTGCTACAGTAATTACAGGTGGAGATATTGAAATTATTAATTTTCCTTTCCGAGATCTTGAAGTTCCATTAATACATCTTCGTGAAAGTGGAGCAAAGTACTATATTGGTGAAAATAGCCTGATCGTAAGAGGAGGGACACCCTATCCAATAGAGATTAGTACCGGCCCTTACCCGGGAATTAATTCGGATATGCAACCTTTATTTGCCGTTTATGGCGCCTGTGCAAAAGGTAGTTCCAAAATTATTGACCTGCGTTTTCCTGGTAGATATTGTTATGCAAGTGAACTGGCCAAAATGGGCTTGCAATATAATATCAATGGTAATATACTGGAAATCATCGGTGGGAATCCCCTTAATGGTGCTCAAGTAAGAGCTCTTGATCTCCGAGCTGGTATCTCATTAACGTTAGCTGGTCTGGTGGCAAAAGGCGAGACCCGGATCTCAGATGCCTGGCAGATTGAAAGAGGATACGACAATTTTATGGAAAAATTAATTTCATTGGGGGGAAATGTGAGATATGGATAAAATAAATGATTTGATTAATAAAAATATAGGAGATATTTATTTAAAAGAGCCTCTTTCAAAACATAGTAGCTGGCGTATTGGTGGTCCTGCAGACGTTTTAATTGAACCATATAATATCGAACAGATAATCGAAATTATACAATACGCTGATTTAATGAAAATTCCCACAGCCATTATAGGAAATGGAACAAATTTACTTTTTTCTGATGAAGGTTTTCGTGGAATCATTGTAAAGTTGGGAAATAATTTTTCCAAGTATACTATTAAAGGTAACAGGGTTTGCGCAGAAGCAGGTATCTGGACTCCAAAATTTGCAAAAATATTATCAGATAATGGTTTATCAGGTCTTGAACATGCTATTGGAATTCCAGGCACTCTTGGCGGACTTATTTTTATGAACGGAGGAAGCGGTGGAAAATGCATAGGAGATATTGTCAAAAAAATATGGGTTATTGACAGGAATTATAATTTGATATCTTTTTCTCAAAAAGAATGTGATTTTTCTTACAGAAAATCAGTATTTCAGGATTCTGGTTATATAATTTGTAAAATTGAGTTAGAATGTGAAATTGGAGAAAAAGAACGAATAAAGTCCGAAATGAGAGATATACTAAATAAACGTAAGAACAAATTTCCACTTAATTATCCAAATTGTGGATCTGTTTTTTTAAGTAATCCTGTTATGAACGACACTGTTGCACCTCCTGGAAAGTTAATTGAAGAAGCAGGTTTAAAAGGTTATCAAATAGGTGGTGCTCAAATTTCGGAAAAGCATGCCAATTTTATAGTAAACTTGGGGAATGCTACAGCTAAAGATGTGATTTCTATTGCCCAATATATTCGAAAAATTGTATATCAACGTTATGGAATTTGTTTAGAAAGCGAAGTAAAGTATTTAGGAGAGCTGGGAAGTCTCAGATCGTTGCATGAGGTTGGAATAATTGAAAAAAGATGAGCCTGAATACAGTTTAAAGAACTGCTTGAAAGATATAAATCAAGATTTAATTTTTTATGGTGGCAAAAATTTATTGGGTAAGGTTGTGATCTTTTCTTTGAATATTTCTTTTAAACTGATATTTTGGTATCGTATTTCTAGATATTGTTATCTAAAATCAAAAATGGCCAGGAGAGCTCTTCCTCTTATTAAATATCGACAATATATTTTTGGCGGCAATGAAATCGATTATAGAGCTAAGTTAGGTAATAGAATAAAATTTACTCATCCTTCAGGCGTAATAATTGGAGCGGGAGTAATTATTGAAGATGAAGTTACAATTTTTCAACAAACTACATTTGGAAGCCATGGGCATAAAGACGAACCAAAGTCCTACCCCACAATAAAACAAGGAGCAATAATTTATTCTGGGGCAAAAGTTATAGGTGGAATAACTGTTCATGAAAATGCTGTAATTGGTGCAAATTCAGTTGTACTGACTGATGTACCTAAAAACACAACCGCCGTAGGAATTCCTGCAAAAACAATTGAATAACGTAGGGTATAAAATGGTAAAGAACTACAGTTTGGCAAAAGATGGTATATCTGTTTTTGGCACTCAGATGTTAACATTGATTATAGGTTTCGTATCAGGAGTACTACTTGCGAGATGGCTTGGACCTGCGGGAAGAGGAGCCTTCACGGCTCTTTTAGTTTATCCTACAATTTTGATTAGCCTTTTAAGTATGGGAATGCGTCAGGCAACTGTTTATTATCTTGGTAGGAAAAAGTATTCAGAGTCAGACATTGTAGGTGTAACATTATTATTACTTATTTCATCGAGCATAATTGGAGTTTTAACTTCAGTTGCAATAATTGCGTACACTAAAAATCCAGATTATAACCTGATGTTAATATTACTTGCTTCGCTTACAGTTCCTGCAGATCTGACTATAAATTACTTTACTGGAATTTTAATTGGCAAACAAAAAATAAATAAATTCAATAAAATAACGTATTTAGTACCTATAATTAATTTTGTACTCATTATCTTTTTTGTATTTTTTATAAAATTATATATATTAGGCGCAGTTTTAGCCACACTGATTGCCAAAATTGGGCTTGCTATATATGCAGTCTTGTCAATTAATAGTCAATATTCTTTGAAAATATGCTGTAAATCTGAAATAATTAAAAAGATGGTGTCTATAGGCTCTGTATATGCTCTTTCATTGTTTATCTTGAATTTAAATTATAGAGTGGACATAATCATACTTGAACACTTGAGTAATGTTGCAGAAATAGGTCAATATACAATAGGAGTTGGTTTTGCTGAATTATTATGGCAGCTACCAGCTGCATTTGGGCTAGTTATTTTTGCGTATAGTGCAAACGCAAAGGATTCAAATAAATTCTCTCAAGATATTGCAAAAATGGTAAGGATTATTTTCCCTGTTGTCCTTTTCGGATCAGTATTTTTGTATTTTGCAAGTGGGTATATAATTCCTTTTTTGTATGGAGAAGAATATATTCCAAGTATCAAAATGCTAAAAATACTATTACCTGGAATAGTTATGATGAGTTTTTTTAAAATTATTAACATGGATCTGGCTGGTAGAGGGAAACCTGATATTACTATAAAATTGTTTTTACCAGCCGTTTTGATCAATATAGTGCTTAATATAATTTTAATACCAGATTTTGGAGGTTGTGGTGCTGCTTTTGCTTCAACCGTTAGTTATACAATTGCATCGGTATCAATTTTATATTATTATCTACGAATTACTCAGTTGAGTTTAAGAGAGTTATTTATTTGTAATAAAAATGATTTTGATTTTCTGTTAAATGTAATTTTGAAAATTATTAAGGGAAAAAATGTATCATCAAAATCGAACTAAAGTTTCTCTGCTTTCATGTTTAAAAGCGATTCATAGTACGAGTCAATGTATATTAAACCCAACTTCCGGCTTTTTAGGCGCATATATGCTTTTCCGTATCTCTGTGAGGTCAGATGATTGCTATTTAGAAATGTTACCTTGCATATGATGTGCTTAAGTTTAAGCACATGTATCGATATCAGGCGATATTTACGTGCTTAAAAATGCGGAACTAAAAATTAAAACATTAATTTATTACAGAATACTAGTGTCTAAGCAATTTAGTTATGGATCATTATAATTAAGAACGGGACTAAGGATGAAATGTTGTCTATGTATTAACGCGTCATAACTAAGTTGCTATAACACTAGTGTCGAGTCAATCATCAAGGATTTAATAATTCCGAATAATTGCAATCAATTTTACACGACGTTTCACGTTTGACTCGACACTAGTCTAAAAAACTGAACTGTCAGATCAAAGATATTGAAACAAGGCTTGTATTTTATTTTACTATAAATCTCATAGTATTTCGCGAGTTGACTGTCAATCTCAAAGTACTTATTCGAGGCCGATTTTATAAATTTTGTAATTTCATTTGCATACTTTTCATCTATTAATGCCTGAGATATTTGTTGATAATTTTCATCTGGATCAAAGTCGTCAATAGTTATCCTACTTGAAAAATTCTGATTAAATGCTTTGTCAAAATTTTTTTCGGTAATTAGTAAAGGATACTTTGAATTCTTTAAGGGACATAACATTATCTTACCTCTTGATGCAGCTTCCATAAAACTTCTTCCTCCCCCCACAACAAAATCTGCAACATCAATTAATTGACTGGCATTGATTGCATATTCATCATCTGTAAATAGATATATGTTGCTATCGACAGTGGTTTTAATTTCTTCACCAGTTTTTTCATCCTGAATAACTCCGACAATGATCAATTTAGCTTTTACGCCCTCAATATTTAATCTTTTTACAAGGTTTATTGTCTGTAATATGTCATTTTTTTTAGATTCATCGATCCTTGAGATTATCAAGAAGATTTTTGAGCTATCACTGCCTATTGAAGACTTGAGATTATTTATTTTATAAAAATTTTGATTAATTGTCCCTACTCTATTTGGAATGTACTGAATGTTTGCTTTTTTAAATCTTCTTGAAGACTGGTAATATTTAAAATTTTCCTGGGAGTATAGTATTAAATTATTAACTTTTGGGAGAGCTATTCTTGGATTGGCACCCCCACATTTCGTATGTATATATGGTTTTTTGTAAACAAAACTAAGTAAACTTCCAAAAAAGAAAGCATCCTCATCAAAACTGTGAATAACATCAGGACACTCAAGATCAACAACTTTTTTCAGGTCTTTCATTACTTGAAAAAAACCTAGGTTTTTGTATACTAAGTTATATACTTTTAGTTTAGACTGATTTATCACTGGGGATTCTTTAGTTCCAATAACAACTATTGTACAGTCAAACTTCATACTAATTGCTTCAGAAGTTGTTCTTAAACTATAATAATGGCCACCTTTTCCGGAATTATATGCCATTGCCGAGATTAGATACAATATTTTAATGGAAAGCCCTCATTAATATATATACGATATTAAAACATTTTTAAAAATATTAGGACTTACGCAGTTGAACTGAAGAATCAACAGCATTAGACCGCCAACTGTTTAAAACTTTACTTTAATCCACAGTCTTTGACGTAATTGATTTTGTTCTTCAAGTGCATAAGTCCTGAATACATTCCGAGATATACAACGTATATTGAAATTAATATATTATTAATGGTTAATTATATACATTTCCAAGAATTTATTTGAGTAAAATTTAGTAACTCCTGCATCATTGTTTAATTTCTTAAAATCCTTAGGAGTAAAATCCCATTCGCTTTTAAGATCTGGAAACAGTTTTTGTTTTTGATATCTACCTACATCGCTAATTAAAAGGTATGATGTTTCATTATAATAACTGTTTATCGAAGAGTTACTTGTGTAGTCAAAGTGCTCGATAACGGGATTCGTATAGCGTATCTTTTCTTTTTTGCCTTCTGCCACACCATAAACTGCGTCATAAACTCTAAAATTTGTAATTCCAAGTTCTAAGGTAGGTTGTGAATTATTTTTTACGTGATAAAATACTTCCATTCCAGAAAATTCGCTTTCTGGAGTTTGTTGGTCTATATTTAAGTTAATTGGAGCGAAAAACAAATTATATGTTGAAAAATATGTAATTAGTAGTAAAAAAAGAGACAATAGCGGCAACAATTTAAAATGATGCTTTTTTTCTTTTACTTCAGTTCTTTCTAATAACATATTTATTGATAAGGGAATAAGCATAATAGAAAAAAGTATAGAATATTGGTAAATTCTTATAAAACCAAATGAATCAGCAAAAATTAAGATTAACAATGAAAGAAGTACAAAAAATAGCCAGCCTACTATTGAAAATTTATGATAGTAGTCTATTTCTACATGATATTTTTTCCAAAAGATAAATACTAAGGATATGCAAATAAGTGAAAGAACACCTAACAAAACCTCTAAACCATAAAGTCTCAAACCTATTATAACTATATATAAAAATGGAATATGAACAGAATTGAGAGAATTAGAATATCTTCCTAATTCGGAACCAGTTCCATCATATAAAATCATATTATCTAATATTAGTTTTATATTGTTAGTTAAAATGGGAATATAAGAAGACCACATTAAAAAACAACATAAGATTATTAAAACAATATAATTTGATTTCCTCCATTTAACGGTAGCGAAAATTGGATAATCTGAGATTATAAGAGTCATTATAAGTAAAATTGATATTAATGGATGAGAAAACACAACAAAAAAACTAATTAATATTAATAAAATTTCGTAGGGTATAGGTTTCTTGGCTACTCTTGATTTGAAAAAAATGTAAAGAAAAAAAGGAACAAAAAGAAGTGTTTCTCCGTTTGGACTAAGCATACTATTTTTACTACCAAATAATAATATTGAAGACATCGATAACATAAATAATATCATATTATTCTTTTTGAATACTAATCTCCCTAATAAATACCATGAAAAAATATAGAATAATGAAAGAAAAGCAGGTATTAACATAGATATATCATTATAACTCAGACCGGACATATAATTTAGTACAAAACCCCATATATGAAGTATGGGATAGGGGTTCGAACCAATATTATGATATTTCCTGATATCAACCATATAACCAATATGAGTTAAAGCATCATACCTACCATTTACAAAATAACCTTTTATAATTGGCATAAGTAACAAAATTAAGTCTGAGATAATAATAATTAGAAATCCAGCTATCCAGGAATTAGTTTTAGATTTAGAAAATGCACTGTTCAGTAGTATAATCTGACCTATAAAGAGAGCTATAATAATAAGTAACCAAAAGTATTCTGGATATGATTCATATATTGAAAAGGTATAGACATTTGCAGAAGAGTTATGAATAATAATAGATAATGTCGAAAGTATTAACATGAATCCAAATATTGACATTATTTTATTAAATCTGGAAATACTAAAATGATCATTTTTGGAAAACATCTGACAACCACACTGAAATCCGTAATATTTTATTTTTCGTTCATTAGTTTATGTTCCTGTTAGTAACTTTATTTATAATATTTCTTTTTATATAGCCTGATGTGATAAATCACATATGTTAAAATCACATATTTTAATGTAGTGGTCCGTATGCTTTATTCTTTTTCAATACGGTTCAAGTTCTTATCTTCTTTACATGTTGACTTTCAAAATTTTTTAGTTTTTGGAAGATACTATGCTGAAACAATGAATTTTTGTAAGATGATAATATAAATTAGCAGGACATGTCAAACTAATATATAGTGTCGCGTAAATTCATAAGGATTGAATGATTCTGCGTAGTTATGATTCTGCATAGTTGTAATCGATATTATACAACATTTTGCTGTTGACGTGACACTAGTGTCTAAGCAATTTAGTTATGGATCATTATAATTAAGAACGGGACTACAGATGAAGTATTGTCTATGTATTGAAGTGTCATAACTAAGTTGCCATGACACTAGTATCATGGAAATTTAGTTATTGAGCAAATCGTTGATAGCTTTTCATCAACAGATAGCGATTCAGAGTTAACATGTGACCAATAACTAAATTTTCAAGTACCAGTCACTCCCTGAAGATGTAATGATTTCTACTAACTACAGTTGACTTTTATGCCATAATGACATTTTGTTTTAATAGCAAAATTAATGCTGCAAAATATTTAATTATAAAATATAATATTTGAGTAGTTTATATATGTATAAGGAATCAGAGTATATAAGTCACCAATATAAATTTCCGTGCTATTACGGCTATGATGAGATTTAAAACTGTTGGTAATGTCAACTAAAGTTATACTTATATACATGTAAAACTAATTCCAAACTTATCCTATTCCAATTATCAGGAGTTTTCAGGATCATTTTCCATGATTAAGTATTCGCTTGACTATTCCAAATCCATATATAAAATATCAGATTTTGAGTTTCTAGATAGGCTCTGATCTTTTTTTCAAATCTTATTGAATATTGTTGAGTATCTTTCGACTGCTTTTTCATAAGTAAAATTATTTTCCACTAACTTTTTGGATTTAGTCGCAATGTTCCCAAGATTTGGAAACTCCAAAGCACGAATAATATTTTCTGCGATACACTCTGGGGAATTATTTTCCATTAAAAAACCGGTTTCTTCGTCTTTAATTATGTCAGGTATTGCCCCTACTTTTGTTGCAAGTACAGGTGTGCCACAAGCCATTGCTTCTAACATGACATTAGGCAAACCTTCTGTGTACGAAGGTATGACTAATAACTTTAATAAATTTAGATATTTAGGGAGGTCTTCATTCGAACTCCATCCGACAAGTTTTACATTGTTTTCAAGACTATTATTGGAAAGATAATTTTTAACATTATTTTTCAAATCTCCATCACCTATTATCAAAATATTCAGAAATGGCTTTTGCTTTAAAAGAAGAGGAATTGACTTTACAAAATTGAGAATGCCTTTTTCTTCAGACAAACGACCTACATACCCGATTAAATCATTTCTTAGAGTAAACTCAGTATTTAATTTAAAATTGGAAAAATTCAAAAAGTGTCGAGGAGCTATCAAAATTTTATGAGAATACTTTTTTAAGTTCCATTCATCAATAAGACGTGGGGAATATAAAATTATTTTATCGACAAGATTTAAGTTTATAGTACATAATTTTGCAACTATTTTCGATAGAGTATTTTTTTCGTATTTTATCGAATAGCCCGAAAGTATAATAACTGTTTTTTTATTAAATAGCTTTGCGGGTATTAATGGCAAAGTCAGCGTTTCCCCTCCCAAAAAAAATATGCATACATCTATTTTGCCAATTATATTGAGAAGTACATGAGCTATTTTCAACTGAGTAAAGATATAATTTTTAATCCTATTAATTTTGCCAGTACCCTGGGAATGAAATATACCATACAAATGAATATATTTATTATTCGTAAAATAATTATAACCATCATTTCCAGTAATAAGATGTATTTCTTCAAAAGAAGAAGTTAAAATATCAATAAGATTAGATAATGGAGTAAGCCCTGCTTTCATGGGTGGAAAAGTGATTACGCAAATACTTTTTCTTTTGATAACCATATATGCTCCTTCGTCTATTAGCATTGTCTAAAAATATGTTTAAAAATATATTTCCTGGTCTTCCGGGGATCTCGAAATGGATTGTAACACATTCACTTTTTATGAATACAATCCTCATAAAGCGTCTCTATTTTTTTGCAAATCAATGGCCAGGTTAAATTATTTGTAATATATTTATTCCCATTCTCAACAAATTTGCTTCCAATATCAGGATTCTCAAGTATCTGCCTAATTTTGTATTTCAAATCAATTATATCCCCGTATGTTACCAAGTATCCACAATTAGCCTTTTTTATAAATTCACCACAACCACAATCATCAGTTACGATCACTGGAGTCCCACATGTTATAGATTCGAATGGAACAAGACCAAATATTTCAAGAACCGAGGGATAAACCAGGACATCAGCATCCATATATGCCTCGAGTTTTTCAGCACTACTTATAAAACCAGTAAACTTGACTTTATCATTTAGGCTTAATTCTTCAACTATAGATTTTGCCTTGTTTAGATGTCCATCATCTGGACCTGCAAGTACCAAAATAACATTATCCATTTCAGTTAATAGCTCTGCAAATGATCTGATTAAAAACTCAATACCTTTTCTTTCGTGCAGCCTGCCTAAATACAATATCATATGCTTCTGGTTAATATGGTACTTGGCTCTAAAACTACCTTTTTTAGGTAAGCTAGAAAATGAACCAATATCTATACCATTTGGGATAACAACCACTTTTTCAAGAGGGACATTCATTTGTAAATATTGATTAACTTCGACATTAGATACAGCAATAACATTTGATACGCTTTTTAGCAATCGATTTCCGCAAGACACATCATAAATGTATTTTAAACTTTTTTTTTCGACAATTCGAGATACCGAACCATGCGCCTGGAGAATGCAAGGAATATTATATTTTTTTGCATATTTATAAACAATAATATTTTGATAAGTTCTAAAGTTATGCATGTGGATAATATCGAATTTAGCAATATTTTCATTTAAGTACTTGTTTATAGAAGGAGAAACTAATAAGCCTCCTATATTCAATTGACAATGAAAAGGAATAACTTCTACTCCCTCTAATGAATCAATAAAATCATTATTTAGTTGAAAATCAGTTGTCAGGACTGTGACTTCATGTCCTCTTTTTTGAAGATTTTTTGATAATTCATAGGGAACTACTGCTGAACCCCCATGGTTTGAAGAAAAAAATTGAATGACCTGTAGTATTTTCATAGTACCACATATGGAAGTATTTTACCTACCGCGAAATTCATTTTTAGCCTTATTATGCTCTGCACAGTATGTCCTTTTGTTTTTTGGCCTTGAAACATTCACGATTTTATAAATAAGAGGCGTAATTGGAGAAGACAATACAATTTTTGAAAGGATTTCACTATTAAACAGTAAAACTGAAAGATAGTCAAGTCTTACTTTATAAGGCTTGAAACTTTGTAACTTCTCTCTATGCACATCTCTATTATATTGAATTTTATTAATATCAGATATTCCCAGGCCAAATTGTTCAGCTATACCCAGATGTTTTATTTTACTTTTATCTAGATTCATTAAGTATGCTGCTGAAGAATCAACTGCAACAGGGTTATTCGAAATTAAAATCTTATTTGTTTTTACAGGAGTTCCTTCCATAGGACCGTGACCGTCCAGTGCCCAGAAGCCATCGACTATTTGAATCTTATTTTTAGTTAATTTGCTGATAAGAGCCAGTTTATAGTCAAGGTTTTTATGGTAAAGTAGCCTCATTGGATCAGGATAACATCCCCATAGATTTTTAATACTAAAAGTTCCATGGGTCATTGCATGAGTCTTCAGGACAGGTACTGAAACAAGACAATCTATTTCGTTAAGTAATAAGTCTGGAAGATCAACCCACACTTCTTTTCCACATACATTTTCGATAACTTTCTTTCTAGGCAACTTTGAAAGATTGACAACCTCTACATTGGAAAAATGACTAGCTACGTCAAAAATACCATGGTTCTTCAAAGAAGTATCCGCTGAGTAAGAATAGTTTCCTCCATCTGATTCTCCCACAAATACTTTTTTTACGCGTGGAGAAAACGTTTCTATTACTGCTTTAATCATTTGTGGAGTTGTGGTTATTCCAGGTTTGTGAATATAATCAGTTAAATTCGGTTTGATAAAAATTACAGAATTCCTATTGATAATTTCATCTACTTGTATGAATTCTAATCCTTTTTGAATTTCTTCTAAAAGATTTTGTTCATTAATTGTGTTAATATAGACTTTAGGGCTGTTAGCTGGCATATTCATCTCTCTCTTCTTTTTAACAATTGCTCAAGAGATTTTCAAACTGAACAGTAATTTTATCCCAACTTAAATTATGAACATAGGAGTATGCTTTTTCACCTTCATCTTCAACTTTATGTGATTTGTAAAGCCATGTTGCTTTTTCTAACGTATCAGCTGAGTCTTCAATATAGTTAATTCCACTATTCAATCCAAACTCCTTTTGTATACCAGGAAGGTTAGTGGCTATTACAGGTTTTCCTACAGCCATATACTCGTAGACCTTGATCGGCACTATGTTCATCATAATTTCATTTTTATAAGCTGGCAAAAGGCAAACATCGGCAGCAGCAATATGTTCTGGAATTTCTTCAAACGGGATTTTTCCTGTTAGTATCAATTTTCCATCCATTTTTTTTTCAGTTTTCATTTTGAGTAAAGGTTTGAAGAGATCTCCTTCTCCGACTACCATTAATTTAAAGTGTTCGTTTTTAGTGGTAGAAATACTTTCTGCAACTTCTTTCATTCCCGAGAACTCGTATATCCACCCCATAAAGAACAATAAGATATCATCTTTTTTGATCCCATATTTTTCTCTGATCAATGAACCATCTACCTGAGGATTGAATTTTTCAAGATCAACACCTGCAGGTACTACAGATATTTTATTGGAGTTTCCACCCATCTCTATAGCATAGTCTCTTAAACCCTGGTTAATAACAAATACCTTATCTGCGCCTTTAATTGTCCATTTTTCAAACTGTTCTGCGGTTTTTTGTTTGAGTTCACCTGGAAGCAATGTATGTAAATGGTCTATGAGATAATATACAAAGGGAATATTGTGCTTTTTAGCCTGATGCATACCAATATATGCATTAAGAATGCCAAATGCAATTATTACATCTGGATTAAACTCTTGAATCTGTTTTTTAATTTCTTTTTTATGGAAGTAAAAGATAGATGCTACATCAAGAATAGGAACTTTAATCATTCCTGGCCTGATAAGGGTAATATCAGCTTCCTTAAATATTTTGTAAGCTCCATTAATCTCTTTCCGACCGGTGATAATTTCTTTATCTTTGCCTTCTTTCCATAGGTAGTCGTAATCAATTACTCTTATCTTATGGCCTTTCAACGCCATTCTATCCATTAAATGATGCTGTTGATGAGGCCCTCTTTTTATCCAATCGGTTTCCTGAAGCACTAAGATATTCATTCAGCATCACACATCAGAACTCTGCACTCTTCTCAATATTTTCCCAATTTTCTTCAAACCAGGCATGTACACTTTTCAGGCCGTCCTCAAATTTCATCTGAGGTTTATAACCAAGTACCCTATTCGCTTTATCAACGCAGGAAAGAAGTTTTGTCTTTACATCCCAGTCCCTGCGTTCTTTAAAATTAACTGCAGCTTCGTTATTCGTTAATCCATTGACAATTGTTGCCATTTCAATGACCTGATGATCTATCCCTGAACCAAGGTTAAAAGCCTCGCCAATGGCTTCTTCTTCTATACCCATGGCAACCAGACCATTGACAATGTCTCCTACATAAGTCCAGTCTCTTGTTTCTGTGCCGTTACCAGTAATTGGGAGTGACAGTCCTTTCATCGCCCAGTAGAAAAAGTTGGGGATTACATTTCTATATTTTCCTGGAACTTCCCCTGGCCCATAGGAGTTGAAGAAGCGAGCGTTTGCAATGGGCATATTGTAAAGATTATGGAAGTAATTGGTGTACAGTTCACCAAGAAGTTTCGTTACCTGATAAGGTGTGTGAAGACTGATTGAAATATCATGTTCTTCGAATGGCATTTTGGAATCAAGCCCATAAACTCCGCATCCGGATGAAGAATAAACAAACCGCTTTACATTAACAAGTTGAGCGTACTGAAGAACTTTGAGAATCCCTATACCATTGATCATGAGGTCTTTCTCAGGGTTGTCAACAGAATTCTGGTTTGCAAAATGGGCAGCTAGATGGAATACATAATCAGGTTTTTCTTTGAAGACCCGCTTGAGCATTTCATCATTCAAAATGCTCCCTTTAACAAAAAAGATGTTATCTGCTTCTGGTATGTTCCACTCATAAGAAGAGGAGAGATCATCTAATATGATAACCTTATGTGCGTTCATCTCTGAGAGTTTTCGGCAGAGATTTCCTCCAATAGCACCAGCTCCTCCAGTAACAAGTATAGTTTTTCCTTCATAATCACTTGTATAGTCTCTCACTTTATTCACCTATTCTATAATATTTTTTCATCCATTCTACTGTTCTGCTTATCCCTTTTTCTGGAGAAACTTTTGGATTATGTTTAAGGTCTCTTATGGCTTTAGAACAATCAATTGTTTTTACTTTTGTTGTAAACTCTTCTGCCCCTTCATAAGTAACAAGGGAATCATCTATACCTACGGCTTTCAACACAAGATCTGAATATTCTTTAATATCTTTCTCCCATTCAGGCCTTCCAGCTACATTGTAGACCTCTCCAGGAATGAAATTATCAACAATATTTGCCCAGGTATTACAGGAATCTTCAACGAAGTCGATTATTCGTTTATGTCCGCCATGCACCGTGTACGGTTTATTATGGAGGGCCAGATAGATAAATTTAGGAATAAAACCTCGATAAGGTGTGTAATGTTCATAGGGACCATAACAATTTACGGGACGAACCCTGACAGTCTCTGTTCCAAACATCTTCGCAGAGTTCATACACATAAGTTCCCCATCCCATTTAGTGATGGCATAGTCATTCATTTGATAAGTATCTTTAATGGGGTTATTTTCCATCACATCTTCGGTCATAACCCCATTATAATCTCCATACACTTCTGCACTGGAATAAAAAATCATGCGGAATTTGAGTTTTTCCTGGAGCCGAAGCATATTCTTAGTGCCTATCACATTAGTCTGCCAGAGATTTTCATAGTAATCCTCTCCATTCCATCGGCCATATTCGGCTGCTAAATGATAGACATAGTCGAATTTTGATTGTTCAAAAATTCTTTCAACTTGTCTATAGTTTCTGACATCAGCTCTAATGTAATTTTCACGCCTGGTGTTATAGAGATCAGCCGCGATTACTTCGTGACCTCTACTTTTCAATTCATTAACAAGATTTGTACCGATGAAACCTGCTCCACCAGTAACAAGTATTCTTTGGGTTTCCATATTTTTTCTCCGGGTCTTTAATAATAATTTATTAATATTTAACTGACGGTATTATTTCGAAACTTCTCCGCATATATCTAAAGCAATTTTTTCCGTAGCTTCATCTTTATATTGATTACTCCAATTTTTCTCCTTGATTGCATTCTTGCATATGTCTACGATTAATTTTGCCGCAGTCCCATTGCCATAGGGATTACTCCAATGTTTTTCCCTAACTGCATTCTTAGCATGGCTGAGTATTACAAGCGGGTTCACACCTGCAAGAACATTGGACCCGACTTCCAGAGTTTCCGGACGCTCAGTATTATCCCTTAAAGTAATGCAAGGTACTCCCAGTATGCAGGTTTCTTCCTGTAAGCCTCCGGAATCTGTTAATACAAATTTGGCATTAGCTTCCAGTTGAAGGAACTCAAGAAATCCCTGTGGGGGGATAATATTAATTCCTTCTAGAGAAAAGCCGAACTGTTTTACCATTTTTTCAGTTCTGGGATGAATCGGAAAAATGATTGGAAGTGAAAAATAATCCTTAATCAATTTTAATCCTGTAATAATTCCTTCCATCCTTTCTTTGATATCTACATTCTCAGCTCGATGAAAGGTAACAAGGATATATTTTTTAGGAAATAGGCCCAGTTTTTTCAGTATATCTACTTTATTTTTTGCAATTTTGATATTTTGATATACTGCATCGACAACGGTATTTCCCGTGACAAAGATCTTTTCAGGATCAATTCCCTCTTTTACTAATTGTTGATATGAAGTTTCAGTTGGAGCAAAAAGATAATCGGAAATATGGTCTGAGACAATGCGATTTATCTCTTCTGGCATATTTCGGTCAAAGCTCCTGAGACCAGCCTCAACATGCCCAACTTTAATATTTAATTTAGCTGCCACAAGACTTGCAGAAAGAACGGTATTAGTATCTCCCTGTACAAGAACAATGTCAGGTTGTACCATGGAGAGAACATTTTCAATACCCAGCATGATTTTACCAGTCTGTGAAGCGTGGGTTCCAGAACCTGTATCTAAGTTGTAGTCAGGTTGAGGGAGATTTAGCATATCAAAAAAAATACGATCCATTTCATAGGAATAATGCTGACCAGTGTGAAGTATGAAATATTTCAGGTTTAGTTTTTCGCATTCTGCTATGACAGGAGACATTTTGATAATTTCCGGTCGTGTACCTAGAATAATACCGATCATTGCTATTAACACCTTTTTTAATAATCTTAGTTTTTATTACTTTAGCAACCAATTCAACATAAATTCTCAAGTATTATTCACCATATTTAGCATGAAAATGCTGCCATCTGCAAGCACTTTCATTGGTTGTGCATGTTATTCGAAGAATATCATGTCGTTTGTATTCGCCATATTGTGGATCGAACTAACACATTATTAGACTGAAATCCAGCACAGTATTGGTATCTCAAGAGAATTATATAACAAATATAAAGCTCCAATTTATGTACTGCCTGAAAAATGAAGTTTATAAACTGCCAGCCACTTACATAAAGAAATTACGCTATTTTCACGTCCTTCAAAATTGTAGATATGGAATGCAGTAAGATACCTGTCAAAGCCATGAAACTTCCTACGATAATAAACAGAATCATGAGCATTGTAGGCCCAAAATACAAACTTTTTCCCATCGTGAAATCCTGTACAAAATAAGCGCCCATAATAAAACCACTTATTCCAAGAATCAATCCCGGGACTGTAAGGTAGTAAAGAGGTTTGTTGAATTCGATATCTTTTAAAATCATAAAAAGAACTCCAAAGCCGTGTTTTATCGGGTTTACAGTTGAACAGTCTACGTCGTATCGGACGCCAATTTCAACTTCGGCTATACGAAGGCCGGATTTGCCTGCATCTGCAAGCATTTCGCTTTCAATAGCCATACCCTGAGCTTTGAAGCGGAAAACATTTTTCGTTGAGGCTGAAAAGGCACGAAAGCCGCTCTGAGAATCGGTGATCTGAAGCCCGGAGTTTAGCTTGGTGGCCCCGTCAAGAATAGTCTGGCCGACCCGACGGTAGGAAGGCGTATTTTTATCTAGGCCGTTTAAGTATCTGCTACCGTTGACCATTTCGGCTTCACCTTTAATAATAGGATCAACAAGCTTCGGGATCTCGGCAGGATTGTGCTGACCATCTGAGTCCATTGTAACTATAATATCTGCGCCCAGGTCGTCTGCGGCTGCAAAACCGGTCTTGAGGGCTGCGCCTTTCCCTTTGTTTGCCTCATGAACAATTACCTCGGCTCCTGCTTTTTTTGCAATCTCGGCTGTCCGGTCCGAACTGCCATCATCGACCACGATTACGCTGTCGGCATAGTATCTGGCAAGCAGGACTACACTTCCTATGGAAATTTCTTCATTATAGGCAGGAAGGATCACTGTGACATTCTGCGGGGCTGTGCTCTTTACACACTCACTTTGTTTTTGGACTATGCGCTGGGCACTCTTATCCACTATTTTTTCTTTGCTCAATTTGGATGACCCCTGGATATTATGCAATTTAAAGTGAATTTGCCTATGAGCCTAAAAGGCCATTTAATTCCGATAATATTATAAGTGTCTAATATATACTGCGATATTAACTTTTTGGAGACTAATATGAAAAACTATCATATAAATTTACTGCAATTCTTTTAATGAATGAAAATAATTGGAGAATAATCTTATTAGTCATCCTTTTTTGTACAAATGAATATAAAATTAAGTTATTTAGATAAAGTCATGTATACATAGCTCCATAAATATAAATTTTCCGTGAATGATATCTTGCAAAGCATAAATCAAGACTCCAAAAAAGCTATCCTGTAAACTTTAGGGCACGTTTTTCTATATTTTGCAGATAAAATTCGCATTTGGTGGCGTCTCTCCAAAATATGTCGGATACGGGGTCGCTTGAGGCAATATATGAATATAAGGGTAAAGGCCGGAGTAAAAACACGAGGATTAGTCAGGCAGCTTCAGTCGGAATTACGGCTTTTTATGGCATATTTAATCAAGCCTGATCTTAAAGGCAATAAGATTCGGCAATGTGCTGATTTTTCTGTAAAATCATAACTCTTAAAAAGTTGGTAGTTTGAAAATCCAATATCGAAAGAACGGAATTATAATCAGTACACAAAAAATGAACTTTGAATTTACAGCAAATTCGCAACACTGCCTAAGATTTCCTGTAACAGCGATAAAAGTCTCGGCCAGAGTAAGCGGGATCATCAAAAGGGTAGATACGGAATTAAAGCTTCTGCTGGAATGTTAGCCAAACTGGTTAGTTCCTGCCATTTCTAACAAGTTTAGCCACTTTTACTGAGAAATCTTTCAACAGATACGTCTCTTTAAAGCGAGGATTCTAACTGAATCGACATATATATAAAGTTAAATAATAATTAAGTTACTGAGATATTTAAATTTGCTACAAAAATTTGCAAACAGAGATTAAAAACTCTATGCCTCTTCGATTTAATCAAAGTTGCGCTGGCGCACCCCGCTGCAAGCAACGGGGTATGTTCGCGCCACCGCTCGAAATTCCGTCAAAGGAAATAGTAACCCTAAACGGTTTAGTTTGAGCAGAAGTTAACAACCGAAAAATGGAATTGATAATTATATAGTCATCAACGGTTACCGGGGAAGTTTCCATCCCCGCAGCAAGCTAGCGGGGTATTCGACTGAAATAAATTGTGTAAGATAACTATGAGCAAAAAATTCAGGGTAATACTACCTGAGTAGCAAAATAACGATATAAGAGAGATCTCTAACAGGGATCTTTTTAAGGAGTAGGCAAAATTGGGTCTGCGTGATATTTACTATTATTTTATTGCATTTGCTATGATGGCTGGTGTAATAATTGCTTATCTGCTTAATCTCGATATAGACCAGAAACCAAATGGGAGAATTTGTGTCAGGTTTGGGAATGCAGATAGTCTTTCAAAAGCAAAACGAATATTAATTATTTTGGGGTGAAAACTGGACGATTCAATATTTTTTCATGTTCTTACTGCTTGTAACTGGCGATTTTGTGAGCTGGTCCCAAAACTCAAAATTTCTTCTCTGAATCCCATACTCTGAATAGTTATTGAGCTTCAAATTATGAGAAATTGTTCTGAAACCTTACCGAGTTTTGAGAAAAATTGGTTTTGGATAATAGATAATAAGAGTTAAATACAAAAATATTTTGTGAGTAAACATTTTAGAAGCCATGTAGATCATTAGGAATTTGTTTAAAAATAACTATAAAACAGAATAATGGGACAAGATAAATGTACCTGTTGTTTTGTCATATTTGGAAAATGAATTACTCTACCAACTAGAGCAGATAAAAAGAATCATATATATTTAATAATTTTTCAAGAGGTAAAACGTTGCTTAATTTAACAGAGCATCAGGAAATTTTCAGCAAGCAAGTGCCTAAGAATTTACTGGCCAATATTTTGTATTTTATATTGAATGTGATAATTGGTTTGCTTCTGGTACCATATTTTATTGATTCTCTTGGTGTAGCAAGTTACGCACTTGTTCCTTTAGCCACCTCTATTACCAGTTATGTAAATTTAGTTGTACAATCACTCAATACATCCGTGTCAAGGTATTTGACTATAGATTTACAGAAACGAGAATTCAAAAAAGCCAGTATAACATTTAATACTGCTCTTTTTGGAACGCTTGGAATTATATTAATAATGCTTCCTTTTGTTGTCTTAATTTCATATTATTCGCCTTCCTTCTTTAAAATTCCCACTAGCCAGGAAAATGATGCAAGAATACTTTTTCTTGGAGTGATAGGTTCATTCTTATTGCGGGCGTGGGGAAGTAATTTTGGAGTTTCTCTTTTTGCCTATAATAGACTCGATCTCCAGAACCTTGTGAATGCTGTAAATATTATTGTTCAAACAAGCTTAATAGTAATATTATTCAAGTTATATTCCCCAAATCTTGTTTATATCGGATTAGCTTATTTAATTGGAGCTATAGCTGCTCTTGTTTTATCTATATTTTTCTCACGCAAGATAAATCCCCATCTAAAAGTTAATGTAAAAGATTTTTGTAGATCGAAAGTCAATGAAATTACGAGTATGGGCGGCTGGGTTATAATTGATCAGATTGGTTCATTATTATATCTTCAGATTGATTTAATTGTTGTAAACAAGTTATTTGGTACTATTGCTGGTGGGGAATACTCGGTAGTGTTGACTTGGAGTACAATGTTACGTGCTGTCGCAGGAATGCTAGTGGGAGTCATTACACCTATAATTTACACATATTATGCAACGGGTAGAATCAATGAACTGATAAACATATCAAAATTCACTGTAAAGCTTATAGGCCTTGCAATGGCATTACCCATAGGTTACATATGCGGTTTTGCTCCTCAACTTCTTACGTTATGGATAGGCCCGAAATTTGCAAAACTCTCATTACTGATGGTTTTAATGTTATGTCATCTTGTAATTAATTTGCCAATAATGTCTCTCTTTGCAATCAATTTTGCATACAATAAAGTAAAGATTCCAGGTATTGTCACATTTTTAATGGGGATTGGAAACTTTTTGCTGGCAATAACGATTCCCTATATTACAGGTTGGAACTATTATGGAGTTGCATTGGCAGGGGCTATTATGCTAACGCTTAAAAATGCATTTTTCACACCATGGTATGCAACCAAGGTACTTGGAATTTCTAGAATTACGTTTGTGAACTCTATGGTGCCAGGAGTTTTTGCAATGGTTGTGACTGCTGGAGTATCTTTTTTATTTGGGAATTATCTACAAATTTCAGGAATAATTTCTTTAGTAACTTATGGAATTATTTTGACTTCAGTTTATCTATCAGTAATATGGGGATTTGGATTAAATAAATTAGAAAAGCAAATTGTAGGATCATCTATACCAGTAAAATTAAGGAGCGGGTTGAGTCTTGAAGTCAAATGTAATAGATGAGATAGTAAAAAATGACTTGTGTATAGGCTGCGGAGTTTGCGTAGGAATATGCCCACAAAAGTCCCTGATAATTCAAGAGAGTGAGTGCGGAGAATATGCAGCCTATAAAATACAAGACTGCACATTAGAATGCGGCCTCTGTCTAAAAGTATGCCCATTCGCAGATACAGAAGAGAACGAAGACACTATAGGATATAAATTTTATCGACACTCCACAGAAATAATGCACACTTCAGAGACGGGGTACTACCTTACTTCCTACGTTGGGTACTCGGAAAAATACCGCCTGACAAGTGCTTCAGGCGGAATAGCTACGTGGATACTTGAGAATCTGCTTACAGAGAGGATAGCTGACCATGTAATTTGCGTCTCACCCGTTGATGACCCTGAGAAACTCTTCGCATTCAAGGTCTTTGACACCGCGGATAATGTGCGGGAAGGAGCAGGATCGGCTTATTATCCGGTAGAGATGTCTGAGGTAATCAACTATATACTTTCAACGCCAGGGAGATACGCCATTACAGGACTTCCGTGTTTTATTAAAGCGATTAGGTGTGCACAACAGATTAACAAAAAATTAAGGGAAAGAATTATAGTAACCTTGGGATTGACTTGCGGCCAGCTAAAAAGCAAACACTACACAACTTATTTAGCATCACTTTCAGGTATACAAAATCCAATATGGGTAAGATATCATCAGAAATTACCAGAAAAACCTGCAGCAGACTATCATTTTGTTTGTAAAGATTCAAGCAGCCAAATTGGAAAAAGAATATTCATTAGTACAGGCATGGGAGAAGCTTGGTTAAATCGTTGGTTTACATATAATGCATGTAACTACTGTGATGATGTCTTCGCAGAGTGTGCAGATGTTAACTGTATGGATGCATGGTTACCCGAATATTGGAACGAACCTGAAGGCAATAATCTAGTGATAATTCGCTCTCAACTTATTAATCAATTAATTAGAAAAGGAATTCAAAACAATCAATTACACCTTAAGGAAATACCCATCAATCAAGTAATAAGAAGCCAAAAAGAAGTGATTTATCATAAAAGAACTCTACTCCCCTACAGGATAAAATATAACCTCAAATATAACGACAAAAAAGTACCTACTAAGAGATTTAATGCAAAAAAAGCAAATAATCCACTACGAAGAGATTTCACAAAACTTCAAATGGAAATGCAAAAAGAAAGTACGAAGATATCACGAAGTATCCACTCAAATAAAGATGTTAGCGCCGTTCAAGTCAAAGAAATTATGGAACCTTACTTAAAGAAGTCTGTTCGGATAAATAGAATACAAACCGTGATATCACTTCCAAAAAGGATTATAAACAAAATCTTAAAGAGTAGATTACATTAAAAATATTGAGGACAAATCATGAGTGAAACATTTCTTCTTGCAGGAAACGGATCCTATGGAAATAAAGGATGCGAAGCAATTGTACGTGGAACTGCAAAAATAATTAGAAAATATTTTAAAAATCCAAATTTTCAATGCTATAGTACATTCGAGAATGAAGATTTTTTCCGGATGCAATCATTACAAGAAACAGATAAATCTGTAGTGCATAGACAAATACATATACCAAGAAAAATCACATCAATAGCTTTTCGAGCATTGGATAGTTTCAGCCCCAAGATCCGAAAAAGATACGAATACAAAGAGATGATTCCAACCCTTGATGAAGCACGTGCAGTGCTTTCGGTTGGTGGTGACACATACGCGCTTGACTGGGGTATCCCTAAATTATATACAGATTTAGATGACATTGTCATGGAAAAAAACAAACCATTAATCATCTGGGGCGCTTCGATAGGTCCATTCAATAAGAGCCCTGAATATGAGAACTATATTCTAGATCATCTTAAAAAAGTGGATGGTCTCTTTGTTAGGGAACCAGAAACAATAGAATATCTAGAAAAAAAAGGATTTAATGAAAATATCTACCATGTCGGAGATCCGGCATTTGTGATGGATCCATCAAGACCCGCTGAAGGTTTAGCATCAACAATAGAGGATGACGCAATTGGAATAAACTTAAGTACTCTGATGGCTAGGTATGTTGCCAATGGAGATAAAGAACGATGGGCAGAGATAAGTGCTAAATTGATCACACGTATACATGATACATTTGAGAGACCCATCTATCTAATTCCCCACGTAACCAGACCAGTACCAACGGATAATGACCATACTTTCTTAAAATACGTATTATCTAAAATTGATATTAATAAAGAAATATATTTAATTCCACCGAATCTTAATGCTGCTGAATCAAAATGGATTATTGGGAAAATGAACATATTTATGGGTTCACGGATGCACTCTAACATTGCAGCTTTATCTTCATGTGTACCTACATTATCTCTTGCATATAGTATCAAGGCTAAAGGAATCAATGCTGATATCTTTGGATCTGATAACTTTTGTTTACAACCAGAAAAGATCACAGTTGAACTAATTTGTAACTCTATTGCAGAACTACTAGAGGATGAAACAAATATACGAAAAAATCTTGCAAGAGAAATCCCAAAAGTTCAGGAACGGGCATTTAATGCGGGAAAATACCTAAAAAATATAGTTGATGGATTATGAAACCAAAGATATCTGTAATAATCCCATTACTAAATAAAGGTCCACATATTAGGCAAGCCTTAAAGTCCGCATTAAACCAAACAGTTCGGGACTTTGAGATAATTGTAGTTGATGGTGGATCAACTGATAATGGACCAGATGTTGTAAGAAGTTTTAGCGATAACAGGATCATTTTCTTTAAACAAAAGGGCACTGGTGTTTCTGCAGCAAGGAATCAAGGAGTCGAAGCCAGTAAAGCAGATCTGATTGCTTTCTTAGATGCTGATGACGAGTGGAAGCCTCAACACTTAGAAACTATTTTAAAGTTGAAGGACAGGTATCCCTACGCAGGAGCATATACAACGGCATATAAAATTAAGGAAGAAAACGGCAGGCTAAGATGGGCAAAATATAAGGCAATTCCTCCTGAGCCTTGGGAAGGCTTGATTCCAAATTATTTCAAATCAGGAGCTCTTGGGGAATATCCAGTTTGGACCTCTGTTGTGTGCATCCCAAGAAATATATTTAATGAAATAGGAGGTTTTCCAGAAAAAGTATGGTATGGGGAAGATGCAGATATATTTGGAAAAATTGCACTGAAGTACCCTATAGCTTTTAGTTGGTATATGGGAGGAATATATCATTATGATGCGGTAAATAGGGCTTGTAACCGACAAACTCCACTAGAAGAAGAACCCTTTGTAAAAACAGCAAAAAAAGCAATAAAAGAGAATCTTGTTCCTCCAGATAAAGTCGAAGATTTAAATGAATATATTGCAATAAAAGAAATCTATAGAGCAGGGAAACATTTGAGTGCTGGTAAAAAAGAAGTTGCAATGCAAATTCTTAAAGGTCATAAAACAAAATACCATCGATATACAAAACTAACTTTTATGATAGCTACTGCCATCCCAAGTCCTATATTTCAAAGAATACTTAAAATTAGAAGATTATTAAAACATAGAATGTCATTTAATAAATTGAAATATTACAATAGCTGAGTTACAGCAAAAATCAAAATTTGCTCATTGAATCTTACGTCTTGTTAATGAGTTATTTCAATTCTACAAAAATGAGTACATTATCCATGTTTAAAAAATGAAGGGGTTACTATGCTTACGTTTTTCAATAACTTCCCCCCACAACCAATATAATATCTTAAGTTCCCAAATTTTAGGTAACCCATTAATAACCCATTAATAATGAGCTGAGGTTTATACCGAAAGATCACATACTTGCGCTCTACGTCTCATTTTCAACGCGGTGCAGGTTTTGATTCTTGGAATGTATGTAGTTAAGTCTTGAAAACGAGTTCGATTGAATTAAGTGCATTATAGGATGAAATATAACCTAGGTAATAATGTACGACCAAATTTTAATCACAGACACTTAATTTCACAAGTCTGAGATGTCAGATGATTATGATTTTGAAATTATAGTTTGCGGTTCCTATGCTTAAGTTTAAGCACATATTCTATATCATAGAATAGCTTATGTGTCTAAAAAAGTGGAACGTAGATAATATGAGATGCATCTGTTGGGCCAATTGATAGCTATCAAAATATGAAAAATACATGAAAAATATCTTCAAGATGATTTTTGTAACATCTGATTAAACTTATTATATTTATCGTGGGCACAAGCTCAACAAAATCAATGACTTTGGATAAATCCAGCAATTCTCCAAAAACTCTCTGTCAAATTTGTAACAGACACTGCGAAATTAGTTGATTTTTAAGCGATGTAATCACATGATAATTTTGCTGCTTAGAATCAAAATTAAAAAGGAGCTACAAACGATGCCGCTTATTTCGGTAGTTATTCCCCTCTACAATAAAGAACCCCACATCAAGAGGGCAATAGACTCAATTTTAACTCAGAAAATTCAGGACTTTGAAATTATTATAGTGGATGATGGTTCAACAGACAAAAGTGCCGAGGTAGTCAAAGGATTCACAGATCCCAGGATTCGATTGATTCAGCAAGAGAATATGGGAGTATCTGCAGCAAGAAATCGAGGAATTAAAGAGGCAAAAGCTGATTTAATCGCATTTTTAGATGCAGACGATAACTGGACTCCAATATTTTTAGAAACAGTGTTGAGACTAACTGAAAAATTACCTGAAGCCGGGATTTATGCAACTGCATATGATTTTTTGAAAAATGGAAGATTAAAAGCTGCAAAATATTGTGCAGTCCCTCCAGTACCGTGGGAAGGTTTTCTCCCTAGTTACTTTTTATCTGATGCTACTGGAGATCATCCGGTATGTTCGTCCGCCGTATGTATTCCAAAAAAAATATTCTTTGAGATAGGAATGTTTAAAGTTGGTGTCAGATATGGAGAAGATGTTGATTTATGGGGTAGAATTGCTTTAAAACACCCAATTGCATTTAGTCGTGAGATCGGTGCTATATATCATAATGATACTGTAAATAGAGCTTGTAAGTTAGAATCTAAAATAGAGGAGCATCCTTTTGTGAAATCTGCTAGAGACGCTATTGACAAAGGAGATGTTCAAAAAGAAATTTATGATGACTTGATGGAATGCATTGCAAAATATCAATTACATTCTGCAAAACGAAATATAATTAGTGGGAATCGTGAATTAGCTAAATGTAATTTAAAAAATTGTAAAACTAAATTATTTAGATGGAATAAAATATTTTGGTATTTTTTTGCATATATGCCTCATACAGTTTCATATAATATGTTAATCTTTCTAATAAAGATAAAGAATAGTGTGCATCAATCCTAAAGGCCTAAAAGATTCTGGCCTAAAAGATTCTGAATATTCGTATACATCTATGCACAATGGTTTACTTTGGCGTGAAAATAAACATTAATTCATTTTTTTAGTGAAGTTTAATATGAGAGATTAATAGTTGGTTATATGTAAACCATATAGCTTCAAATATTCATGGGGCATTATATCTCAAAATCGTTATCATCAAAAATTATTAAATTTAAATTAGACGTTGAATAAGAAAGAGCGATTACTCGCTCTCCCTCTTCTAAGAACCGTACGTGAAAGTTTACTTTCATACGGCTCAAGCATTCTATAACCCTTTCTGTATCAGGCAGCAGTTTTTTAATCAAACGAGTTGATTTCATTCGAATACCCCGCTAGCTTGCAGCGGGGTGCGCCACCGCAACTTTGATTTTGAAACTTTCTTGTCCTCGTAACTTATCTAAACTTATCTAAACTTTAATTTTACTAGAGATTCTACTACATTCTTATGCATTGGTCACCGGTTAAGAAATTCTCTTGCCGCGGACCTCGATTTCAACAAAAAATCAAGCCCAAATTTTGAGCGTTTAAACTGAAATTGATATCAAACTCCAGCTTAATATCACTGAATGGTTTAACAAACTTTGTGGAAATCAATGCAATTGATAACGGTTTCTCCTTAACCGATGACCAATGCATTCTTATGTTGAATCTGGACTTTGACAATTCAAATATAATTAGAAACTATTCAGCCATAGCTTTGTTAAAGGCAGTGTGCCTAATCTTCTGTAAATTTTACTCTATACACCCCTAATTCTTCTTTTTTGATTACTGCTCCATTACTATATACCTGTTTCCTGTAATCCAGTCTTCATTTATATCAATCAGTATTGAGACTACCAGTCTCAATACTGATTCCTGACTCGGAAATGCTCCCACAACTCTGCTTCTTCTTTTTATTTCCTTGTTAGTTCTCTCCATCATATTTGTTGTCCTTATTCTTCTCCAATGACTCTGTGGAAACTGCATGTAGTTCATTACATCATACTGAAAATGTTCAAGAGTATCAGCTGCACTTTTATATCCCATATTATCCAGTTCCCTTATCAAATCCTGTAACATCTGATGGTCTAACAATGCTTCTTTTATTTTCTCTGATACTTCTTTCTGTTTCTTTTTTGGAACCTTTTTTAGAACTTGTCTTATCAGGTGAACGTGACACATCTGCCAGCTTGATCCAATAAAGGATTCTCTTACTGCTTTTTGTATTCCTTTATGGCCATCAGAAACAACTAACTTTACGCCTCTTAACCCTCTTTCTTTAAGGTCTTCGAATAGATCTTCCCAGAATAGAGAGGCTTCACTGTCTGCCAATCTTACTCCAAGAATCTCACGTAAACCATCATCTCTGATTCCAGCAACTACAAAAAGAGCTTTATTCTCATAATGGAGTCCATCTCTTACTTTAAGATAAGTCGCATCAACAAAAAGGTAAGGAATTTCATGTTCTATTGGCTTTGAGAGAAATTCTTCAACTTTCTCATCAAGGTCTTTAGTAATTCTGGAAACAGAAGAAGCTGAGATTCCATCTACTCCTAAAGCAGTCATGACCTTTTCCACCCGTCGGGTGGAAACACCTTGAAGGTAAGATTCCGCTACAGCAGCTAGTATAGACTTTTCAACCCTGGAATACTTTTCAAATACCTGAGTTTCAAAAGGAAATTCACGGAATTGGGGCTTTAACAATTCAAGTTCTCCATATTTGGTAAGGAGAGCTCGGGGTTTGTAGCCGTTTCTACTGGCTTTCCGTGAAGCAGTACGCTCATAACGTTGTGCACAAGATTGGAGGAGGGCTTCCTCCTCCATGACAAGGTTTAAAAACCAGGTAATTAACTGGCGAATTCCATCTTCCTGATCGACAAGATAATCTTTTATAAATGAAAATAGATTAACCATTGACTCTACATCCTATTTTTTTGTGGTGAAGAAAAAGGATATAGAGTCAATCATATTTTACAGAACTTTCGCTACACTGCCTTGTTAAAAGCAATTTTTCCTCTTTCCGAGGAAAAATTGCATATAAAATCAAAGTTGCGCTGGCGCACCCCGCTGCAAGGAGGCTGTCCGACAATTACTTTTAGTAATAAAAATAATATCGTCTTCTGTGAATTAGAACTTCCTTATGAGATTTTTTTCTATTCCTTATTACTCAGGTCTTAAAGTGAAAAGTTCCATTTATTCCATTTACCTYTCTAATGATCTCGTTTTTATTTGAGTAAATCCATATTTTCYTTAAGTTAACTGCTGTACATATCAAATTAAATTCATTTCTGACTGATTTTATTCCCCTTGTSAGAAATTCYCTAAACCCAAGATTCTCTTTATAGTTTCCAATTGCAGGTTCTACTACCTGCTGCCTTTGCCTGTATATYTCTTTTGCTTCTTCTGTTTTCATTTTCTCTGCTAATTGCTTTCTTTCTTTTGAAAATTCAGCTATTTTYAACTGTCTAATTCCATCCTTTCTTTTTGTACAATTTTTGGTAAATTYACATTTTTGACATTCTGTTCCCTTGTAAATTCTGTACTTTCTCCTCCTTTCTTTCTCATAACCTTCACGCAAAAACTTCAATCTTTGATTTTCAGGACAAATAAATTCATCAATTTCTTCATTATATTCAAAATTACTAATATCGAACCTAACATCTTCGACGTTTTCTGTTATTGTTTTAGTTACTTYTTTCTCTGGAATATATGGATCCAATTTTTTATCRTTCAAATAATGTATGTTGTTTCCACTATAGTATCCAGTGTCTGGTATCCAGTGTCTGCACATAGCTTAGTGCCTACTTTTAATAAACCACAATTTTCTTCCACCATTTCAATTTGAGGCTTCAATTGATACATGTCGTTTCTGTCTTGGCATACATCATTTGCAACTATAACTCCTAGTTCATGATCGACCGTTATTTGAGTATTATATGCCAGTTCAATCGTTCCTTTTTTGTTAAGCATAAAACGAGATTCTTGATCAGTCAAGCTCACATTATCAATACTGTCTTTTTCAAATTCATTAAGTGCTTTTTTAATCGTATTTTCAATATCCCTTTTTCTATCTCCAGATTCATCCTTATTGACTTGCTTTATGTACTTCACGACTACAGCTTTTACTTTATRTTTTTCACTTTCATTCAACTGATCATAACCACGGCATTTTCCAAAATGCTCATCCTCAACTTTGTYTRTTTCAATACCTTTTTTTAATTCATTCTTGACATATTCTTCAATTACTTCCAAGACATTTTTCATAACCGTACTTTTTCTTGACGCAGAGGCTTTTACTATGGATCCGTCAATACTTAATTGTTCAAGACCTATTACTCCTAGATCTYTGGCTGCYTTAACTGTATTTTTGAACATTGCAGTAATCAATTTTTCATTCTCTTTTCTGAAATCACTGATTGTTCTAAAATCAGGYTGTAGGTTTTCAGCTAAATACATGTAAACTATATTTTCTCGAACATTGCGAGCTATMGCTCGCGATGATCGAACTCTATCAAGCATAGATTGAATCAAAATCTTACACATTATGCAAGGATGATAAGCAGGGTGTCCAGAACCTTCATATCTGGTTTCAAATTCACTAAAATCCATCTCATCCACAAAAGACTCAACCAAATAGCAGATATGATCTGAAGGAATAAGATCTCGGATATCTGGAGGTAAAGTCCAAACTTGATTCTTTAAAGATTTAATGAAAACCATAAACCAAAAAATTAGTRGAAATATTATATAATAMTTAATATATTCAAAGCAAAAACCTCAATTACCTAAGGTAATTGTCGGACAGCCTCCAAGCTAGCGGGGCATTCGACTGAAATAAGCTTCTTTTTTCAATATCATGCTTACACGTGAAGAGATCCTTGAAATTTATGAATCTGGTCCTGAAGCAGTTATTGCTGTTATCCAGAGACTTGAGTCTATCATAGAGAAACAAGATTCTCAGATTGCTGAACTTGAAGAACGTGTAAGAGTTTTAGAGTCTCGTTTGAATCAAAACAGCCAAAATAGCAGTAAACCTCCTTCTACTGATGTTTTTTGTAACGAAARACCTAAACCTAAGGGTCTCCGCAAGAGTAGTGGCAAAAAAGCTGGTGGCCAAAAAGGCCATCCTGGAAAGACTCTTGAAATGATTGAAAACCCTGATTAGATCATATGCCATTCTCCTGACTGCTGTGAAAATTGTGGTTATCATCTTGAAAATACTGAAGTTCAGGATTATGAACGCAGACAAGAAATTGAAATTCCTCCTGTGCAAATCATATATTTTACATTTCGACCCCCCTCTCAAAAATAAGGTGATTTTCGCAACAACTGAACAAACTTATTGAATCAGATGTGGGCACATGCTCAACAAAATCAATGATTTTAACTTGAATCTCACAATGTTCAAAAAAATCCAGTTTAAATTTAGAAAACAAATTAAAAATTTAGGCATTTATGAAGACACATAGTAAATAATACGTGATTAATACGGAAGTAAGCGCAARATTAGTAATAAACTGTGTGAATAAAAAAATTAAGTTGTATTTTTTTGGAGGGGGTCGAAATGTAAAATATATACTGAATATCGTTGTGAAATCAAGAAGTGTCCTCACTGCGGGAAAGTTAACAAGGGTTCTTTTCCAGAGTCTATAAAATTCCCGATTCAATATGGACCTCGTTTTTTAGCCTCAATTCTGTATTTGAGGAACTATCAATTGCTTCCATATGAAAGGACTTGTGATTTAGTAGAGGACTTCTACGGTATACGTATCAGCCCAGCTACCATAAGAAGAGCGGAAAAAGAATGTTTCCAGAACCTGGAACCTTTCGAGAAAGCTGCTATGGAACATCTATTAACTTCCCATTCTGCCCATTGTGATGAGACAGGAATGAGAGTTTTGGGGACTAAATGGTGGCTTCATGTTGTCTCAAACAATTTGTGGACATATTATTTTCCTCATCCTAAAAGAGGGACAGAAGCAATGGATGCTCTGGGATTCCTTCCGCAATATAAGGGAGTAGCAGTTCATGATGGATATTCTTCATACAACAAGTATGGATGTGAACATGCTCTGTGTAATGCTCATCTTAAGCGGGAACTTACTGGGATTGAAGAGAATTTTGAGCAGCAGTGGGCTAAAAAGATAAATGAACTTCTCAGTGAGATGAAGAAGTATACTGATGAATGTAGAGAGATGGAAATTCAAATAGATCCTGAAAAAGTCAGGGAATTTGAGCAAATATATGATGCAATAATGCAAGAAGGAATTAAAGAAAATCCACCACCTGATCCGTCAAAAGAGAAGGTCAAAAAGAGAGGAAGAACAGCACAAACAAAAGCAAAGAATCTCCTTGATAGGTTCATAGCACACAAGGAACAGATTCTGAAGTTTCTTAATGACCTGAGAGTTGCGTTTGATAACAATCAAGCAGAGCGGGATATCAGGATGGTGAAGCTACAACAGAAAATTTCGGGAACTTTCYGAAGTATAGAAGGAGCGGTAGCTTTCTGCAGAATTAGGGCATACATATCATCGATTAAAAAGAATGAAATGAATGTTATGGAGGCTATTCTAACGGCGCTCAAGGGAGCGCCGTTATTAGCCTGAGAATTGAAGCATTTTGCTCCAAAACATACTTTTTTATCAGTAGCTGAATAGTTACATTTATTCAACATTTAACCTTTTGCGTCTCCTGCGATTGTATTATGAATTAGACTTCCAAATGGTTGTGAGTCTGCGAAATCATTTCAGGATACAACACAACGGAACCGTTACGATTGATATATATAATAAGTTGGACTTATATGTTTTCTAAATATTGTCAAAATATTAAGTTGGTGAATAAATTATGGAAGTCCATCGCGCTTTTAATTACATGCAACGCTTAATTTTAAAAAAAACTTTTTCTTTATGGCAAACGTTAGGGCTGCATATCACAGCTAATCATTTTTATGAGCCAATCCCCGATACTTCGACATTAAATGTTAATTTATGGTTA
Organism: Methanosarcina sp. DH1; assembly: GCF_020804205.1. Lineage (NCBI taxonomy): Archaea > Methanobacteriati > Methanobacteriota > Methanomicrobia > Methanosarcinales > Methanosarcinaceae > Methanosarcina > Methanosarcina sp. DH1. The sequence continues at coordinate 106,411 of NZ_WJBJ01000003.1, forward strand.
AAGTGTTCTGAGTTAGTTGGAATTGATTTTAATGAACAAGAGCAAATTTATCTTCTCTCTGAGTTTGGTTTAAAGTATAAAGAAGAATTAGACTCTTTTCCTAGAAACAGAACTGAATGTCCTTATCAGTATTTCTCTTATAATGGTGCTTTTGAATCAGTAGATGGGGATATTCTATATTGTATGATACGGCAATTTAAACCTCAAAAAATTATTGAAATTGGTTCAGGAAATTCAACTTATTTATCAGCTCAAGCTGCTTTAAAGAATAAGACAGAAGATGGTTATGAATGCGAAATGGTGTCAATTGAACCATACCCAAACAATGTATTGAAAAGAGGCTTTCCTGGACTGTCACAACTAATCACTCAAAAAGTTCAAGATTTACCTTTGTCCCTTTTTGATTCACTAGAGGAAAATGATATCCTTTTTATAGATTCTAGCCATGTGCTGAAGATAGGTAATGATGTACAATATGAATATCTGGAAGTATTACCACGTCTTAAAAAGGGAGTCATTATTCATATACATGATATATTCTTACCAGAAGAATATAGAAAAGATTGGGTATTAGATATGCACAGATTTTGGAATGAACAATATTTACTCCAAGCATTCCTGACTTTTAATGAAAGTTTTAAAGTGTTGTGGGCGGGAAATTATATGTGTCTAACATATCCTGATAAAATAGAAAAAACATTTAGTTCGTACAAGAGAGATAAGGTAAAACCTTCAAGTTTCTGGATTGTAAAAACGAGATAATTTAGGGGTTCTGTCAAGTCTACGGGTGTTAAGAATTTTTCCATATGCGGTTGAGCCTATAAAGTGCCCAACACCCGTCAACTTTACAGAACCCCTTAAAGTATGAGGAAAATATTTTTGCAACGGAACCTGATTTGGTCATGAATTTCGTATAATCATTATCACTGTCTGGATATGTCTCCCCATTTGTAACATTTATCATGGATTTTCCAGCTGCATTGTAATCATTGAGAGCCAATAAATATTCTTTTGTGCATCCGTGTACTTTGGTGATATAGTACTTTTATTATTCTCATCAAGTGCCTTCTGTGTATCGAGAATCTCAAATTAGCTTTTAAAATCTCAAATCTAATTTGATACTCACTTTTTTAAAAGTATCTCCCAAACGAATTTTTATCCTCAACTTTATTTTGCATTTCTGTCAACACCAGTAGTTGATATGCTATGAAACTCAATAGAGAGTAGAGTTTTCTACTCTGATTTCTCACTCTTCTGATATCGAACTTTACTGTACCTTTAATATGTCCATGTATCTTTTCACATTCAGCTCTCTTTTTATACTGATCATCAAAAGTCTCATCTCTAATATTTTGGTTTCTTAGGTACATTCCTACCTGTTCTTTCCTTCCAATTTCATATAGAAATCTGAGTTTGTTTTCCATTGGTGCGTGAATATCTCCACCGAGTTTCCACTTTTTATTCACCCAGTGATCGATTCGTTCCTCTTCACCTTCTTGATTGATTACTGCATTTGAAGCGTAGGAAATAATCGGTTTTGCGTTTAGATGATACCAAATATCAGAATGATTGAGGAATGAATCATAACCTCCGTCAGCAGAATAAAATTCCAGATTAGCGTTCATGTTCTTTAGAGCTTCAATATGGTCGATGAGTTCTGGAGAGTCACCAGAAAGTCCTTTTGTATGAGTCATGAAAATTGGATAAGTTCCAACCATTGTAATATGTGCCTTATCCATTTTGCATTCATAATGAGGATTATAATCAGCATGTTTGTCGTATCTTGAAGCTTCAAGTGGAGTGGAATCAATTTTTGCTTCCTTTTCCTGAGAAAGTTTGAGAATTTTCTCACCTATAAGCATCATTATCTCATTGACTCCTTTTTCTCCAAGTCTATACTTCACAAAATGATGAAGGGTTCCACCTGAAGGAAGTTTAATCTGGCCATTTTCATCATAAAAAGAAAGCAGGATAGCTTCTTCTTCTGTTAAGGAAGAAATGGTTTTATCATATGAGAGTTGCCTGAAACACTTAACAACAAACAGTTT
>NZ_WJBJ01000003.1:108468-116978 GCF_020804205.1 Methanosarcina sp. DH1
AGGGTAAAGAKTCCTTCCACCAGGACGGAAGGACTCTTTACCCTGGCTCTGGCTTTATGAGTGAATTGGGGGGCCCAAAAGCTCTTGGAAGGACGATCAATATTCCCCTGCCGCCAGGGACACCTGATGAGGGCATACTTTACGTGCTCGACTCCCTTGTGCTTCCTATTCTTAAGGACTTCAAACCTGAGCTTGTCCTGAATTCTGCGGGGCAGGATAACCACTACACCGACCCTCTAGCAAATATGCGCTTTTCCGCACAGGGCTACGCAAAATTGAATGAAAAACTGGCTCCTGATATGGCCGTGCTTGAAGGAGGTTACGCAATCCAGAGTGCACTGCCTTATGTGAATACAGGTATAATCCTTGCAATGGCAGGGCTTGATTATTCCTGCGTAAAGGAACCTGACTTCAAGCCAGGCATGTTTGTCCAGGCTTCAAGGGACAGAAAAACTCTGGAAGAAATAGTTGCAACCCAGCTTGAAAACTGGAAAAACAGGGACAGGCTTGTAGAGGCTGAGGTGGCAAAACACGGAAACTTCTACCGTCGAAAAAAACAGATCTTTTACGACACGGATATGATTCAGGAATTCCAGGAAGAATCCATCCGGATGTGCCCTGACTGTCAGGGCTATAAAACCATTGACTCCAACGCTCATGGAGGCATAGGCAATCCCAGAATATTCGGGATTTCGATTCCGATCTACGCCTGTGAGAACTGCCAGGCTGAAGCCAGAGAAGAGTACAGGAAAAGGCTAATTCATCCGGAATATGGATACATCTACCTGCAGGATAAAAAACAGGATGAATACAGGACATATAACACAAGTACAAAGAAGGAAACGGTTTATTAAGTTAGGAAAATTGCTTTTTAGCTAGAAAATGAAGTATTAAAAGTTATAAAGGCTTTTTTTCTTTTTTCTCTTTTCTTTCTTTCTTTTCCGTTTCCGTTTCCCTTTTCCTTTTTCCTTTTTCAGTTTCAGTTTCATTTTTTCTGTTTCAGTTTCCTTTTTCAGTTTCCTTTTCCTTTTCCTTTTCCTTTTTTGTTGTTATTTCTGCTTATTTATTTTTGTTACTTGTATATAGCTTCATATATTTTTTTGAAGTAGTTTGTTGGGATTCACACATATTTTTTATAATATTTTTTCTAGAGATATCATTGTTTTTTAGAGGCACTTATTAAATATATTAATTTTACTCTTAGTTATCAAAATAACCAGGTTCTTGGCAGGCTTGTATCAGATATTAAAAACCGGGATCATCTGACCGGAAAGTAGATGTAAATCTATATCTTGTCGTTAATTTCAATAGTCAAGTGAGAGTGAAAAATAGTAAGAGGTAGTCAGTGTTAACTTATTTTTGTTTTATATAAAAGGAAGTTGATATTGGAAACAAAAAGTGCAAGGGGTAGAAATCAAGAGACAATTCCGGCAAGCTATGGCATTACTTTGTGGCTTTCAAGTATAATATATTTTATGAATATAGTAATCAAAACCGATATGTTTATATTATACTACAATTAGTTTCTAATTAATTTAAGAAAGTTATATTTTTAACTTATTTTATCTGTATGGAGGGATTTGAAATAAACAGAATAAAGCTTTTATTACTAACATTTTTAATATTAACGCTAAGTTCCGGTATCGGGGCAGCGGCTGAAATTCGCGTTAGTTCAGGCGGGTCTATCCAGGCCGCAGTGAACACCGCTAATTCAGGTGATACAATTATCGTAGACCCGGGAACATATAACGAAAATATTGTGATTACAAAGAGCAGCAACCTGAAACTTATGTCAGCATCTGGGAATCCTGATGATACTATAATTGTTTCCAATGACACAACTAAAAATGTAATCTCCGCCAGTGCCAGACTTAATTTAATCATTAAAGGATTTACAATCAGCGGAGCCACATCAGAACACTCAGGAATATATCTATATAGCTGCAATGGTTGCACCATTGAAAATAATAAATTCATAAACAATGCCATGGGAGTATACATAGATTCTTCCATGAATACTACGATACGCAATAATTCAGCTACCAGAACAAGTGAAGCTGGAAAAATAGGTAGAAGCATTAACGTTCTAAAATCCGAATTAACCACAGTCGAGAACAATACGATTTCAAATCAAAATTATTCTATTTATTTTGATAGATCTCCGAGTAATACTATTTTAAGAAACTCTGTGAGCCAGTGTGCCGAGGATGCTATAGTTATTGAAAGCTCAAACAATACTGTCCTGGAAAGCAACACTGTAAGCTCAAACACAAAAAGAGGAATCTACCTTAAAAACTCGCATAAATGTAACGTGAAAAAGAATCTTGTTTCTTCCAATGGAGCAAATGGAATTGACATAGAGGGATCTTCTGGAAATAACGTTCTGGATAACATAATCACAGGTAATGCTAAAAACACCAATATACATGGTTTATTCCTGAACACCTGTAAAGGTGTTACCCTGCAAAATAACACAATATCAAACTGTCAATACGGAGTAGCTATGAGGTATTCCGAGGATAACAGCCTTGTAAAAAATGATGCATATAACAATTCCATAGGCTTTTACGTATCCTACACATCCAGAAGAAACACGCTTTCGGACAATAAAGCAAATTCTAACAATAATGGTATCATTATAGAGCGCGGGGCCAATAATAATGTTGTGGACAAAAATGAAATAAATTCAAACTCGGCTAGCGGCCTTGCACTGGACAATGCAATAAGTAACGAAATAACTAACAATAGCGCCTCCTTAAACAACAGAGGTATTTATTTACTCTCATTATCCAGTAAAAACTCGATTTCAGGTAATAAAATCAATTCTAACAAAAATGATGGCATTATTCTCCAGAATGCAAGTGAGAATGATCTTACCAGCAATACTGTAAATTCGAATGCTAGATATGGTATTTATTTAACAAATTCAAATAACAGTAACTTGGTCAGCAATACGGTGCAGAATAATATTAGAGGCATCAGCCTGTCTGGATCCGGACATAATGAAATTTTTAAAAATTTAGCCACTGATTGCTCTGAATCCGGATTATTCCTGACGAATTCCACTAATAATAACCTTTCGAGGAATATAGCTTATAACAACGGTGAAGGTATCTCTCTCGATTCCTCTGGGAACAATGAAATCTCAGCCAATAACGTCAGTTCAAACGGTAATGGAATTTATATGTGTCCCAGAAGCTATCCAAACAGGGTTTATAATAACTATTTTAACAATATCAACAACGCAAACATTAGAAATAACAGAAGCACCTGGTACATCGAAAGAACTCCAGGTAAAAATATAATGAGTGGCCCATCCATCGGAGGCAATTTCTGGGGAAGCCCGTCACTTATGGGTTTCTCAGACACTAATTCTGATGCCGATGGAGACGGTATTATTGATATTCCCTTCGTTTCAGCCAACGGCAATGTCACAGACAACTACCCACTGATACGTGTGATACTGCCTGTCGCAAATTTTAATGTCAACTCCACAAAGGGTTTTATCCCTCTCGCAGTCGAGTTTACGGATCTCTCACAAGATGCAACTTCGATAAGCTGGGACCTTGATGGTGATGGAGTTGCAGACAATAACAATAAAAGGTTTGTCCATGTGTACGAAACTCCGGGAATCTATACTGTTACTCTAACAGCAAGTAATAAAAACGATACTTCCTCAAAAACGGTGCAAATAACTGCCGAGGAATTCAAAATTCTTCCTATTGCCGACTTCAGCATTAATACAACGAACGGGTATGCGCCCCTTTCAGTCCTGTTCACTGACAAATCACAAAATGCAACCTCAAGAAACTGGGATATAGGCAACGACGGAACTGTGGAGTCTACAGATGCAAGCTTTGTTTATGTGTTCACTAATCCTGGAACCTATACCGTTAATTTGACTTCAATCAATGTAAACGGTATTTCTTCAAAGATTACCTCAATAACTGTTACTACAGAAGAAAGTAGCTCAAGTGGTGGAAGCAGCCATCACAGCAGCGGTGGAGGCGGTGGCGGTGCAGGCGGTTCCCCTGAACCTCAAACTAATGTCCAGGTAAAAGAACTTTCAAAGGCACAGGTTACAAACGGAAAGCCTGTATTGTTTGATTTCACAAAGAACGCAACCTGTGTTGCGTATGTGAGCTTTGATGCAAAGAAGACCGCAGGCAAGATCACAACCATTGCCGAGCAGCTCAAAGTAAAATCGACTCTGGTTTCAGTCCTGAATTCGGGAGAAGTCTATAAGTATTTCAACCTCTGGGTTGGAAACAGCGGGTTTGCAACMGAAAAGAACATTGAAAACCCTGTCGTATGCTTCAAGGTTGAAAARTCCTGGCTGCAGGATAAGRAGATCRACCRGAGCTCAATTACTCTAAACAGGTACAACGACAAGAAATGGTCACAGMTRCCCGTGAAATTATTAAAAGAAGATAGTAAATACCTGTACTTCACGGCAGAAACACCGGGATTCTCRTTCTTTGCAATAACAGGAAAAGCGGTAGAAAAAGTAGCTGAGGCAAAGCCTTCAACCRATACTTCGAAMCTTGATCAAAATAGTACARCATCGGAAACGGAACCTGAGCAAAAAACCGAACAGGAACCAGGAAAGAATAAAACCACAAGYATACCTGGATTTGAAGCGCTCTATGTAGTGGCTTGCCTTGTTATGGCATTCCTGCATAGAAGAAAATAAAAGAACGACTAGATAAAGAGAAATAAGGATCAAAATTCTTCTTTTTACTCTTTCTTATTTCTCCATTTTCTTTTTTACTCTTCCTTATTTCCCTATTTTCTTATTAAAAATTCTTTCATTTCTTATTTTCTTTTTTACTCTTTATTTTTTTTCCATTTTCTCTATGAATCTTCCTTTTTTTCCTATTTTCTTTTTTATTCTTTATTCTTTTTCTATTTAATCATTTATTTTTTCTTCTTTATCTAGTTTTTACTTTTTTATTGCTCAATTTTCCTTTCTACTTGTTTTTTATTTGCCCTTCTTGGTTCATCGAGTTTGAGCAGTCCTTTTCTTGTATTAGGTTTATTTTTTACGTGAAACAGAGAACCTCTCGGATTTTCCAGAAAATTGCTCTGCCACACAAGAAAAGAAAAAAAATCTTTGATTTATTTCTCTGAGATGTCTATTGATCGTCTTTTACCATCTACTTTTATCTCTTTATTTTGATATTATTCTGATCCAATAAATTTATATCAATTAATGTTTAAAATCAGATTTATTAATAAAAAATTAAATAATAATTTAAATAAAAAGTGGGGGATTTAAATAAACAAATTTGCAACTTTAGCAGTAGCTATTCTTCTTTTTGTATTTAGCTCGAGTATCGGCACTGCGGTTGAGGTCATGGTTCAGCCAGGAGAATCAATACAGTCCGCAGTAAATAATGCGACTTCTGGAGATGAAATAGTCATCAGTCCCGGAAATTATAACGAAAATATCGTGATAACAAAGGACAATCTCGTAATAAGGTCAGAGTCTGGGAATCCTGAAGACACCATAATTACGGCCAGTAATAACGCTTCAGATGTATTCTTTGTAGACGCCGATAACATAAGAATCATGGGAGTCAGCATTAAAGGAGCCGGAATTGACAAGGCAGGAATCATCCTATCAGGGGCTCTTAACTGTACAGTTTATAATAATAAAATCACTGATAACGCCCTTGGAGTATATCTAAAGAATTCAATGTACAATAGTGTCCTCAACAATACGGTGGCACAGGGTAAGCGAGCAATTAATGTTGAGAGGTCACACTATAACAAAATAATAAATAACGATGTTTCAGGCGAGAGGTTCGGAATTTACCTTACTGCTTCCGAAGGGAACGAACTTTCTGAAAACTCGGCAAACATGAACTCCAACCACGGTATTGTTCTGGAAAGCTGCAATAATAATAGGCTGGAAAACAACACCGCAAATGCAAACAACGGTTACGGTATCTACATAGCGAGTTCGGGTAGTAATAACCTTACCGGAAACACCGCAGATTCAAACTTAATTTACGGTGTCTATTTATCAGACTCAGGTAACAGCAGCATTGCAAACAATAAAGCGGTAAACAGTATCCGTGGCATTTTCCTGTTAAGATCCGGCGAGAGCACGGTTTTGAATAATCTGGCTTTAAACAACCGGGAAGGGATACGGATTTCATCAGGAATGAATAGCAATATCTCAGGAAATGAGGTCTCGAACAATAATGCTTCAGGGATTTCTTTACTGAACTCTGTTAACTGTACCGTCGATGAAAATCTGTTGTTAAATAACAGCCTGGGAATAGACCTGGAATTATCCAATAATACCGTTATTCTTAATAACAGTGTTCGGGAAGGCGGAAGGGCAATTAGCCTGCGGAATTCAGGTTACAACCTGGTATCAAATAACACGGCTTTAAACAACAGGTACGGATTTTATGTCATACGTTCGCAGTGGAATACACTGTTAAACAATACAGCAAGTACAAGTGTTAACCACGGTATCGTACTTGTTAATTCCACGAATAACAACTTTATGAACAATATCCTGAACTCGAACGGAGGTCACGGGGTTTATCTTAGCAACTCAAGCACCAATACCTTAGATAACAATACAGCTTCAAGCAACAGCAGAGGTATTTACCTGATATCCTCCGGTGGAAACAATATCCTGAACAATACGGTTCTGGGTAACAGGGAATACGCAATCCTGTTGTCATACAGTACAGGCAACAACATTTCCGGAAATGAAGCTTCCAACAGCGGCCGTGGGATTCACCTGAGCACCTGCCAGAATAATGTTGTCTCAAGAAATATAATTACTTTGAACAGTATTTCAGGTATTTTCATGAGCTCTACAAGTAACGGCAATATCATTTTTGATAATTACCTGAACAATGTCTTTAACTCAAATATTAAGGACGGCAGTGAAGGAAATAGCTTGAACATTACAAAAACTGCCGGCACCAACATCGTTGGCGGACCTTACATAGGAGGTAATTTCTGGGCAAAACCTGACGGTACCGGTTTCTCGCAGACCGCAACCGATGCAGACGGGGACGGAATTGCTGATACTGCGTATGAGCTACAGGGCAATAACTATTCGGATTTCCTGCCTCTCGTAGGCGGCTTTGAGCCAGAACAATCTGTGATGCCTCCGACAGCTTTCAATACCAGCAATACCGGAACAGAAAGTCAGATGGAAGTAAATGAGTCAGAAAATCAGATGGAAGTAAATGAGTCAGAAAATCAGATGGAAGTAAATGAGTCAGAAAATCAGACGGAAGTAAATGAGTCAGAAACAAACAATACAGAATCAGCCGATGATGGTGAAATAGAAACAAATAATACAGAATCAGCCGATGATGATGAAATAGAAACCAGTATCGATGAAACAACGGAAGATGCCGAGTAACTTGATTGAAGGAACCTTAGCAGAGCCCAAAGGATAAAAGCAGCAGGCTAAAACTATATAGGATGAGGGCTTGATCCTCCTCATTCTATTTTTACTATTTTTCTTATTTTTTCACTCGCAGAAACGCCAATCTCAAAGCAAAAAAGGCTTTTATACTTTTCATGTACACTGAAACTCCATGAGAATCTGGCCCCTAAACATAAAGGTTCAAGAAAATACAGCGCCGGAAAAAGTAGACATTGAGAACACAAACTTCAAAAAGGTTCATGTTCCGCAAAAAGGAGAACCCGGCTCCTTCTGGGAAAACAGAGGTGACCGATATCACTGTGGGGTTGATCTGTATGCCCCTGAAAATACGGAGGTAGTTTCGATTGAAGGAGGAATTGTCACAGAAACCGGTCTTATGACTTCGCCTGAAATATTACCTTACTGGAACCCGACTTATTACGTGATTATCGAACAGAGCGGTGGGCTGTTCTGCAAATACGGAGAACTTGCAGACTTTACCGTAAGAAAAGGAGACAAAATAGAAGCAGGAAACTTGATCGGACATGTTGGAATGGTTCTTAACTCCGAAAAAATCGATGGTTCCTGCCCGCTTTATATCCAGAATCTGAAAAACAAAAATCCAAGTATGCTACATTTTGAAGTCTGGAGGAGTGAACCCATTACCGTTCACAAAAATTATCTTGGAGGTAACTGGTTTGCAGAAGAAATGCCTGAAAACCTGATTGATCCTACCGGATACCTTGAACAATTAGATCTGTAATATCTGTAATATTTATAAGATCTGTAATTATACTAATTATACTGTAATTTTGCTGTAATTATACTGTAATTTTACTTGTGTATCTGTAACCAGGATTAATCATCACGCACGAAAAATAGGAAAAGCTCACAGCTTACTGGCGTCTTAACTTCTCTGGTTGTTGTCTTATGGAAAGCATGGAATATAAACAGAAGTGAGGTTTTGCCATTTTTCACATAATCCCTTTATTTCCGCTAATATTTAATAGCATAGCTTATTTCTTGAAAAATTTATATAATAATTACTTAAAATCTATTTAATTCTTTGTTTTTATCTAAAATTTGAATTGGAGCAATAAATAGC
>NZ_WJBJ01000003.1:116988-134860 GCF_020804205.1 Methanosarcina sp. DH1
GGTTCCTTGAGTTCTTGATATTGTCATGTGAGCTTCACACACAAACGTTACCATTTATGCATGTCACACTAGGATTACCTCAAATGGAAAAGGTAGCGTATGACGCAATTCATAGTATAGCTTCTTGTCGCACCTGCCGAATCCAGGATTTAAGATTCGTTTCTCTTTTTCGTCTCAGGTGCCACGGGTTCGGTTAAATAAAATCCAAACGACGCGAAATCTTTGACATCCACTTTGTGGGATTTCTCACCTGAAGAGATAGCAGGAGCGATAAACCGGAAAAACTCACTGGCAAACTGCTCGTAGCTGAAACCCTCTGCCTCGATCACCAGTTTCCATTTATTTTCCATTGACAGGATACCCATGAAGGAGATCATAAGGTACATTGAGGTAAGAAATGGATCGAGATCCGCGCGGATTGTACCGTCATTGAGACCTTCCTGGATCGCATCCCGCAGGAGCAGACGGCAGGTACCGTATCCTTTTCCGATCTCTGCGGTACACGGGTTTTCTTTGGAAAAACGTTCAGAACCGTAAAAATGGATCATTCGAAGATAATCAGGGTATTCCTGTGCATACTGGTAATAGGCCTGGCCCATCAGGGATACCTTGACAATGCCCGGCACCTGTTTTTCCATGCATTCCATGTATTTTTCTTTAAGGATCTGGATACCGCGGAGTACAATGGTTGCGAAAAGTGTCTCCTTATTTTTAAAATATAGATAAATGGTAGCCTTATTCAGTTCTACCTCACGGGCGATGTCTTCCATAGAAACATCTTCATAACTTCTAGAAAAAAAGAGACGCTCGGCTGCATCAATAATCTCTGTTTTTCGCTGTTCCTTTTCTCGTTGCCTTCTATCGGCGATTCCCATAGTTCCACTCCACCTGATCAAAATTTATAGATTTATATTTATATTTATAGATTTATATTATAACTGTTCGTCATATGATTTAATTATGTGATTTAAGGAATGAATGTAGTTATTCTAGTTTTGTGCTTCTACCAATTGGGATATGTTCATTAGATAAAACATTCAGGCTCCTTTCGCTGGCTATAGAGCGTATGGAGGCGCACAGATGCGTCTTTCACAAGCCCGGGTTTCATTGATCGGGCATTTTGCGGGCAGCTTTTGATACACGCGCAGCAGGTAATGCATTTTTCTATATCAATCAAACGGGAATTTTCTGCATCAACAGCACCAACAGGACATACCTCTGCACAGGTTCCGCACTGTGAACACTCGTCACTGACCGCGATAAAATCAACAATCCATAATTTTGTAACTCCTCCATAAGGATAATTGCCAGGCACATTCACATCAGAAACCTGAGAAATTGATGAAACGGATTGTAGTTTTTCACGTATTTTCTGTCCGAATACCTCTGCATGATGTAAATCATCTTTATCGGGACGTCCCTGTGCTATTGGTGTCTCGGAATTTGAGAATGAGTGTTCCCCGAGATATGCTGCACAGGCAATCGGAATACACCCACATTTCATTACAATATTTTTTAGTTCAAGCAGTGCATCATCATATGCTCGATTGCCATAAACCACAACACAAACCGTCGGGGTATTATGAGCCTGAATTGTATTCAGCCATTCATTTAATAATGCCGGCACTCTCCCCATATAAACTGGAACTCCAACTACAAGCAATTCATTTTCCGATATCTGCAACGGTTGTTTTCTTACATCCGGTCTGGTAATATCAATTAATTCCACGGTGCCTGGATTAATACCATGAGCAATGCCCTGAACAACCGCTTTTGTTGTTCCGGTAGGTGAAAAATAAACCAATTTCGCTGATTCAATTTCCATTTCATTTCCTCCAGTAATTATGTAACTCTAAGTAATATTACCACCATTGGTTATTAAATAACTATTGGTTAGTAAATAACTGTGAGTTAATTTAAAACAATTTTCAGGAGGAAAATATCAGATTTTTGTGTAAAATTTTCGCACAACCGTTTTTTATAAAGTTGCCTTAGATAAAGTTACTTATCTTTTTAGAAAGTATTTGTAAAAAATATTTTTTGCGCTTACTCAAGGGGTAAAAAGTGGGTAAAAGACAGTTAGATTATTTGTATTAAAAGTTATAAAATTTAGACTTTAAAATTTAATTTTCATTCTTTTTTCTATAATTGTTTATTTCTTAAGAATTATTATAAAAGTTGTGATCATATAGATTCATTAAAAATTCTTCTATTTTTGGATATATGTTTATTGACAAAAACCCTAATACAAAAACAGAAAAGATAGATTGCATTACTTGTATACTTTCTGGAGGTACAATATTTCCATACTGCTTAGATATTCGATAAACATCATTTATAAAAATTGTAATTGGATAAAAAAATACTATAGGGTAGTACATTAATAATATTCTAACAAAATTCTGCCAATTGTTTCTGCTTATAAAGTGTCTTAAAGGATACTGATAGTAAATTTGAGATTGACTATAAATAGCCCCAAGTACAGGCAGAAGAGAGGTATAGACTATTGTTTCATATATAAATCTATTTACAGCAATTTTAAATGTTTCAGCACCAAACATATCATCATATTTTGCGTAAAAGAATAGAATAAAAGCGAATATAGCCTCAATACCAAATGTGTAAATATAGAAAAAAAGGCTATAATACTTTACGAAATTCTGATTTCTTAATTGTTTTGAGAATAGTTTTTCAATCACTTCTGATTTTGAATTTGGTTTATTACTACTTAGCACAATTCTCTTGATTTTCTCTAGAACTTCTACAATATGCATTTTTGATGTTTTGGCGAAAAATATAATATACGCAAATATTGCTGAAACAACTGAAAAAATTATATAATCCATGAATGTTGTTAAAGCAACAAAAAATTTGTCCTCTAACCAAGGTTTTCCTGCTGGCGATAACGTTTTCGATAACATAATAGTAGCGGGATCATTTGCATCAATTGGAATATAAAACATAAATACTGCTAGATATTTTGCAAAGTAAACTGCATTAATGAAAATGAAGAAACATAATAATAATGTTGGAATGTTTCTTTTTATGTCTATATCGTGTTCCCATTTAAATTTTTTAAATATCATAATATTTAAAGAGATTGTGAAATATGTTGAAAAAAGTAAAGCTAAGATAGCACTAAAAAGCAATATACCAAGATTAAAGGAAGCAAAATCCAATAAATAATTATTAATTTGGTCAGATACAATTTTTGCAAAAAGTATTGAACCAATTAAAACTATAACCAGTGCTATTTTTGAGTTTGTAGGCTGGTACATTGCTGAGTCGAAAAACTTTGATTTTTTATTAATTAATTCAATAAATTGAGCATTTTTAACATTTGTGGCGTTATGAGCTTTCATACCATTCTTCAAGACATGAGAAGTAAATTTTTCCGATAATGCAAAGTACCAGAAGATCATCTCAAAACCAAAAAGATTACCTAACTCCACAAATGTAATTGCAGTTTTCGCTACTAAAGGATTAGTCCAAAAGTAAGGATGGTTATAAGCTATCATAAAATTATCATAAATTGAGTCATAAAGTGAAAAAGTAAGAATAATAGTAGTTGTTAGCGAGAAAAATTTCCTTTTTAACAGTATATCCTTCCAAGGTAAAACATATGGATATTTTATAATAAATGTCCAATTAGTCCTTAATGACATAATCTTTGTAAATGATATTAAATTGACAATAAATGCAAAAAATAGACTTATAATATGTAAATAATTTAAGTTTCCTTTTCTCAGTGTGACTACTATAAAAATAGAGCTAATAGGATAAACTACAAAAATCAAAAAAAAGTACAGTAAACGATTAAGTAAGTCTTTAACAGTGGATTTATAATTAATTGACGAGAAAAAGTGAATCACTTTCTCATATCTTATGGATGCATTCTGTTTAATAGAATTTCTCTTTTTAATAACACTTTTCTTTCTCATTTTACGTTTATGTATGCTCATTGAGTAGGAAATTATTTAGATAATATTAATTCTTTCCGAAATTAATTTGTTTGTTTTACTGTTTAGTCTAAAGTAAATATTTGGTATCGATTAACCTTTCCAATTTTAAATATTATACTAATAAATTTTTACTAGAAATATAAATTAATTAATTTTACGACTCTTTTACAGTCGCTCATAAATTTAGTGCGAGGAGTGGGGTTTGAACCCAAGAAATCCTTCGATTACAGTTCTGGGAATTCTCATACTGCCAGGATTTTTACTTTTTCAAAAAACTCCCCCTGCATAAATAGCCCAGAAGCCCGTCTAAAGCCCGTGGAGAGTTTTTCTCTTTCTTTAGATTCCTTCGGCTTAGGCTATGATCTCTTACAGGTCATCCGGAGAGCTCACAGGAAAAACCGCTTAAGAAAACGGTAATTATGAGCTCTATAGCGAAAATAAGTCGTGAAACTAAAAAAGAAATATGGCTCTTCGCTATTCCGTATGGATAAGATGATTTTCAATTCAAGACCGCATCGGTTTTTATGAGAATATTATGAGGATATCCACACAAAACAACGAAGAGCCAGAAATATATAGTAGTGTAGATTGTATTGAACGAAGGCGCAAATATGGGAAACAGATACCAAAAAATAGACCTTGAAACATGGAAAAGAAAAGATTATTGTCAAATTTACAGGAATGCGGTACAGCCTCAATATTGTGTGAGTTTTGAACTTGATGTGACGAACTTTAAAAAGCGCGTTAAAGAAAATAACTGGTCATTTACGATGGCGTTTATATTTGCCATTACGAAATGCGCAAATGAAATCGAAGAGTTTCGGTATCGTTTTCTTGATGGCGATGTTGTGTTATATGAGTCCATTGATACCTCATTTACATATCTGGATAAAGAAACAGAGTTATTTAAGGTAGTATATGTTCCTATGCAGGATACGATTGAAAAGTTTGTACAACTGGCAACCGTAACGGCAGAAAATCAAAAAGAACATTTTACAGGACCTGTCGAAAATGATGTATATCAATTCTCTGCCTTGCCGTGGATAACGTTTACGCATATTTCGCACACGGATTTCGGAAATCGGGAAAAAGCGCAGCCCATATTTGATTGGGGAAAATACCAAGAAAGAGAAAGCAAACTTATGATGCCGTTTGCAGTTCAGGTTCACCATGCATTTGTTGATGGTATTCATATCGGCAAACTTGCGGATAAGCTGCAGAGATACCTGGATGAAGTGTAGATTAATCAGCAATTCACTAATTTTTACTTTTTTTTAAAGTTATGTCTTCAGAATCGATTCCTATGACATAAGGCACAAGATTCTCAATATTTCTTACATTGACTGGAAGAAGTTAGGATTTTCTAAAGGTACTTTACATTACATAAACGGTACTTTATATTACATAAGTAGAAAACGCAGGCTGATAAGCCGTTTACTCTTAACAGCCATGTTCTTGAAAGGGGAATAAATGAGAGGCTCTGGTTTCAGGTCAAAAGAAAACCAGGCACTTTATAAGCAAATGTTTACAAAGAACAAGCAATAGGCCAGCTTAATGAAGTTACACAGAAACAGGCTGTTCATATCCAGAGCCTAATACAGGAAAACAGTAAACTGAACATGAAACTTTTTCCTGAGATTACCGAAAAACTCTGTTGGAAGCTGTTTTTCAATTTTTAGCTAAAGAAAAGCCATTTAATTTCTATATATACGTTGACAAGCATAAGAACGACCAGAAATATCAAATGCCAGCCTCGATAGTGTTTCATGTCTGGCTTAAGTTCCTTATCCCAGTCATCTTCATTTCTTTTGATATATTTTCCTCCTTCGTTTTTTATTGTTTCAATTCTTATTTGCTGGAAGTTTTTTTGCAATAGGGTTTCAAAAAGCCATATCCTGCTTTTGTTTGCAAAATAAAGCAATTTAATAGCAGATATTTTAGACATATTCCGCTGATCTCACTATTACACCAGGATATATAAATACCAGCTGAATATAAATTTTTCGAAAATGAACTGGCTGACGTTGATAATCTATTTTTTAATGTATATAGTTGTATATCGAAGTTGATTTCTTTAAGACCTTAGGGTAGATCAGCAGAAAAAAACTGATTGTTTTTATTTGCATTCAAGCCGACTGATCAGGTAATGGGAATTATAGACTGAACGCCACCTAAACCTTCTTATCTTTTAACTTATTCTAATTTTAATTTAATTTGTCTTTGATAGATGTGACGCAATTTGAAAAAGATAAGAGAGTAATCTCAATTATCCTGGTATTTGGACAAAAAACAGAATTATTTAAGGTAGTAAATATTCCCATGCAGGATACGATTGAGAAGTTTGTAGAATTAGCAACCGTAACGGCAGAATATCAAAAAAGAACACTTTACAGGCCCTGTAGAAAACGATGTATATCAATTTTCAGCCTTGCCGTGGATAACGTTTACGCATATTTCGCACACGGATTTAGGAAACAGGGAAAAAGCACAACCCATATTTGATTGGGGAAAATATCATGAAAGAGAAGGCAAATTAATGATGCCGTTTGCAGTTCAGGTTCACCATGCATTTGTTGATGGTATTCATATTGGCAAACTTGCGGATAAGCTGCAAAGATACCTAAATGAAGTGTAGATTATAAGCATTATGGGAAGAAACAGTAGTTCACTAATTTTTGCTTTTCTGAAAGTTGTGTCTTCAGTAATGCATAGGTTTTACGATAGAACCTGTGTATTCTAATTTCCATAAAAACCATTTCTCTGGACACACGAAGGAAATTTTAAAGAACTTCTTCTTTTTCATGCCAACCAGATAATGTCGTACGAAAATTTTCAATCAAAACTTACATTTTTGAGTTTTGTATAGAAAATCGGAATGATTAATTAGAGTGCGAGTTATGGGATATTGTATAGAGAATTTTCTATTAAATGGTTTGAATGTTGTTGAGAATTAATTGATGAAAAATTCATAATTGAGAAATTTAGGGTTGCAAACATGTTTGGGCCAGAGTCCGGGGTATAGTGACTACAAATTAGAAGTGGTATTCTTGAAAGAAGTTAAGAAAAGAAGCAGGAATATTTTACTTATTATACTGGCATGTTTAATTTGTTCAACTGCTATACTAATTGCTCTAACTTATCCGGATTACCACGATACGATGACAGAAGCACAAAAGCAATTGCTTGCGAACAGTACTATTTTGAAAACAGAATATGGGGATATTGAGTATACTGTAGAGGGAAAAGGGACGCCTATCTTATTGATACATGGCGCAGGAGGCGGCTATGATCAGGGGCTCTGGGCGGGCAAAGTATTTTTCGGGAACAGTTATAAATTCGTCTCGGTTTCACGATATGGCTATCTTCGATCACCCATTCCGGATAATGCTTCGATTAAATCGCAAGCTGCTGCGTATGAAACTCTTCTGGACAATCTAAGCATAGATAAAATAATTGTTGTTGGTGTATCAGCTGGAGGTCCGTCAGCCACTCAGTTTGCAAACGACTATCCTAACAGATGCTCAGCATTGATATTGATTTCTGCTGTAAGTATGGGTCCGGCACCAGGTGACCAGGATCCTTTTTATGTTGGCATTATTCATACTATCCAGCAATCTGATTATGCATACTGGCTCTTCACAAGATTTCTTCAATCTACAATTCTGGACATGATGGGAATCCCATCACAGGTATACGAAACATTTAGTCCTGAACAGAAAGAATTGGCACAGGAAATGCTAGATATAATGCATCCGATGTCTCAAAGATATAAAGGCACTGTAAACGATGAAAAGATGATTGAATTTTATACCGTACCTACAGATAATCTTCGTGCGCCAACATTAATTATCCACGCTAAAGATGATGCGCTGGTAAGTTACAAACATGCAGAAAATGCTCACAGTAAAATAAACCAATCGCAACTGGTCTTATATGATACTGGAGGGCATGGAATGTTATCTCAAATGAACGGAACGAGGGTGCTTGTGAAAGAATTTTTAAATGAATCCCCCTATTAAACCGCACGGAATTGAACATTTATTTGACAGAAGCATATATATTGCAATGTATAAACGGGTTTTATGCTTATGTTTTCTCCATAAAATTCAAA
Source organism: Methanosarcina sp. DH1 (assembly GCF_020804205.1). Taxonomy (NCBI): domain Archaea; kingdom Methanobacteriati; phylum Methanobacteriota; class Methanomicrobia; order Methanosarcinales; family Methanosarcinaceae; genus Methanosarcina; species Methanosarcina sp. DH1. The sequence continues at coordinate 125,062 of NZ_WJBJ01000003.1, forward strand.
TTTTTATCAGGAATTAATTAATAATCGATGCACTATTAGATAATAAATCGACCTCATAATATAGAGCTCACATATATAGAATAATGTCATTGTATTCAGTATCACTGTATTCAGTATCACTATATTCAGTATCACTATATTCAACGTCGCGGTATTCTAAATTATACAATTTATATAAAAATGTTATAATTTTAAGATAGTTATGAATTATGAGTATATTCAGCTCCCTGCTATTGTAAGGGCTTATTCTCGAGGTTAACACAGTATGAAATATGATGTCGTTGTGGTTGGAGCCGGGCCTGTGGGATCTACTGCAGCTCGCTATGCAGCCCTGAATGGGGCAAAGGTCCTCATGATTGAAGAGCATGCTTTCATAGGGTCGCCTGTAAGCTGTACCGGACTTTTGAGTACCAGAGCGGTTGCAGAGTGCGAGCTCAAGCCTTCGGACGAGTTTGTCTTCAATTCCGTGCGTGGAGCCTTTGTATATGCTCCGGACGGGCAGTGCCTGCCAATCGATGGAAAGCAGACCAAAGCGTATGTGGTCTCACGGAAAAACTTTGACCGCGCCCTTGCAGTAAGGGCTGTGGAAGAAGGTGTTGAACTTTCTCTCAAAACAAGGGCTGTGGGACTCGAAAAACCGAACCCGGAAAACGAGAAGGAGGGCCAGCAAAATTCTCAGGTGAAACTCAGGGTACTGAAAAACGGCAAACCTGAAACAGTATTTGCATCCGTCGTGATAGGGGCTGACGGCGTAAAAAGCCGGATAGCCAGCTATGCAGGGATGGAAAAACCTGCCCGCGTACTTTCGGGTATCCAGATCGAAGCTCCTTATGCCTCGGATGACAGCGACTTTGTTGAACTTTTTCCTGGCTCTTCTGCTCCCGGCTTTTTTGCCTGGACTGTACCTGTTAATGAAAAAATTTCAAGAATTGCGCTCGCTCTTGAACCCGGACTTGCCTGGAAAAGTGGTCAGAAAGACTGTTCTCCTCTTTCTTATCTTGAGAAATTCCTGCACTTCAACCCTCATGTAAAAGCAAGATACTCAGGAGGTATGCTTGATTTTGTAGTAGGGGGAATCCCCATAGGCCCTCCGGAAAAAACAGTAGCGGATGGAATTATGCTGGTCGGTGATGCGGCAGGGCAGACAAAACCGACATCTGGAGGTGGTATTTACACTGGAGCCTTTGCGGCAAAGATCGCTGGAAAGGTTGCTGCACAGGCTGCCCTTGAAGGAGATACCTCAGCAAAGCGGCTTTCCGAATACGACCAGCTCTGGCGGAAGGGTCTTGGAAGAGAGCTTGAAATAGGCATGAAAATTCATGACTACATCGGAAAGCTGGAAGACAGGCAGTTCAATGAACTTATAGGTTCGCTAAACACCCCTTCTATTCTCGACACAATTACCGAATACGGAGACATGGACAATCCTTCTATCCTTATAAGGAAGCTCATGCTTTCAGGAAATTCCTTCAGACTTATGAAAGCTTTTGGAACATTCATAAAGACACTCTTTTGATATCTTGCAGCCTCTTAAAATTGAGGCTTTTTTATTTTTACTGCTTCAGTTGAAAGGATAGAAAGGGTTTGAAGCCCATGCTACTTTTTAATGAACACGGTGTTCAGAGGGCCAATTTCCAGCAGGTATTTAACTTTCGGGAGCCCATTATTTTAAAGGGGGGATAACTTTGAGTTCTCACTCCAAGCTCCTTGAAGACGTTAAGCAGCACCTGTGCACCTGTGCTGCAGGCCTTAAACTCACGCCTGATATGGAAGTGTTCCTGGAAGTGCCTATGAGAGAACTCTATGTTTCCCTCCCTGTCCACATGGATGATGGTTCTATTAAGGTTTTTAAAGGCTTTCGGGTTCAGTACAACGAAGCTCTGGGCCCCACGAAAGGAGGTGTTCGTTTTCATCCCGACGGTACTATGGAAACAACGAGAGCCCTTGCGGCCCTCATGACCTGGAAATGCGCCCTTCATAAGCTGCCCCTCGGAGGAGCGAAAGGTGGGGTTATTTGCAACCCAAAAGAACTTTCACATCGGGAAATCGAGCGCCTGAGCAGGGCTTACATTCGTGGTATTTACCAGATAATAGGCCCGGATAGGGATATCCCTGCCCCTGACGTTTATACAAATCCACAGGTTATGGCCTGGATGATGGACGAATACTCAAAACTCGCAGGCAGAAATGTGTTCGGTTCCATTACAGGCAAGCCAACAAGCCTTGGAGGCTCGGCAGGCAGGTATGATGCCACTGCAAGAGGCGGTTTATACACTATAAGGGAAGCAGCAGAAAGACTTGGAATAAACCTGAAAGATTCAAGAGTTGCAGTTCATGGCTTTGGAAACGTAGGATATCATGCCGCTTATCTTGCAAAGAAACTATACGGCTGCAAGGTTGTGGCTGTAAGCGACAGCAAAGGCGCAATCTTCTCACCCTATGGATTTGACCCCGAAGACGTTTCAGGCCATAAGCACTCAACTGGTTCGGTGCTGAACTATCCGGGAGCAGAGAACCTAACTAACAAAGAGTTGCTGGAACTGGATGTTGAAATCCTGATCCCGGCTTCTCTTGAAAACATAATCACTGAAGAGAACGCGGGAAACATTAAAGCCAGGATTCTTGCCGAGATGGCTAACGGTCCAACTACATTCGAAGGAGAAACAATCCTCCATTCAAAAGGAATTCATATCATCCCAGATATCCTCTGCAACGGAGGCGGAGTTATTGTCTCATACTTTGAGATGGTACAGAACCAGTCAAGTACGCAATGGGAAGAAGAGGAAGTTCGGAATCGTCTGGAGAGAAAGATGAAAGAAGCATATTGTTCGGTATATGATTTTGCCTCAAAAAACAATGTCGAGATGCGACAGGCTGCATATACTCTTGCTGTCGGCAGAGTGGTTGAAGCCATGCAGCTCCGGGGCTGGATATGAAAACAGGGATGACTCAAATGTACAGATGCGGCAATTGCGGATACCTTTACAACCCTGATCGTGGTGATTCCTCACAATCCATAGTTCCGGATACGTCTTTCCAAAGTCTCCCCAAATCATGGACATGCCCGAGATGCGGAGCCCCAAAAGAAAAGTTCAAAAAAATTTAACTTAAGACCTTCAAAAAGAACAATGAATAAACAGATGCATGTTAGAAATCCTACAGATACATATTAGAAATCCTACAGATGCATGTTAGAAAGCCTACAGATGCATGTTAGAAAGCCTCTTCGTTCATCCTGTTTCTTTCAAAGTTGAGAATTTTTCTGATGATTATTTTTTTAGATCCGATCCAGAGCTCATCATTTTCAGGGTAATTCTCCTTTACATATTCAAAAAGATCATATACATTCATATCGTCAAGTTTTCTTTTCAGTAGATTGAGATCCTCCATAGAAATACCTCCCTTATAAGTTTAAGCTTTAGTCCAGAGTTAGTTACTGGATTTTATATTATTCAAATATTCTTTCAAGATATTTTAAATCCAAAGTTTTAACCTGAAGTTTTCTCCGAATTTTTACTCCAGAATTTCATTCAAGTATTAGTCCAAAAACATTGTCAGAACACACATATCTGAACATTTTTTAAATGTTTTTAGAAAACAAAAACTCTACTGGACATTACCACGAATCTTCCTGGTACTTGCAGGCTTGTAAATATCATATTTTTTATAAATATCTATTGTTAATTTGTCTGGATCTGATACATTTTATTTAGCACATATAATAAATTTATATTTAGCACATATAATAAATTTAGTGCACATTATCAGAATATTAATATGTTAGGAAATTTAATGATAATCCCAGGATGATGCTTACAAAATATACCTGAAGTTTGAACTCTGACATAAATATTCTGCATAGTTTACAGGAAGTTTACGAAGAAATGAGCAGAGAATCTGGATACGGTAGCCCTAACATAAATCGAAACGACATTAAGGGTGCGGAAAACGAAGAAAACTGGATGGCTGAATTTCTATTAAATAGCCCTGGCCCTGTCCTGCGAATAGGGTCAGAAGGAACAGTTCTCTACGCAAATAAAGCAGGAGAATCCTTACTTGAAGCTCTTAAAATCCAGGTTGGAGAAAAAGCGCCTGCTGAAATCCTGAAGACTGCTCAGCGAGTAGCAGTCAGAAATATATTCGAACAGACTGAACTGAAAGCAGGCAAGAAAACTTATTCAATCGTTTTTACTCCTTTACTTGCCTGCAAAAGTGTAATTATGTCTGCATTTGAAATCACTTCCTGCAAACAGACCGAAGAGAAGCTACTCTTAAGAAAAAGAGAGTATGAAGTGCTTTCCCAAATTTCCGGTCTCTCTCTCAAAGTCCCGGATTTTCAGTCTCTGCTTGATCAAGCCTTGCCTCTTGTTGCAGCAACTCTTGGCATAGAGTACTGCTGCGTCTTAAAACTCCTGCCTGATGGAAATTTTATATTTGAAACCGGGACCGGCTGGAAGCCAGAAAACACAGGCAGGATCATTAAAAAAGATTTAGCTTCAAGAGCTGGCTACACTGTACTTTCAGATTGCCCTGTCCTGTTAGAAAAACTTGATAAGAAGAATTCCTTCAGAGCAATGGGCCTTGAGGAATCCCTGAGTATAATTAGTGGAATAAGTTTGCTGCTAGGAAGTATTGAAAAGCCTTATGGAATGCTGACAGCTCACAGCACGAAAAAAGAAAAATTTACCGAGGAAGATACTCGTTTCCTGAATGCTGTTGCAATAATCCTTTCATTTACAATTCAAAGAAATAAAGTGGAAGACACACTCCGTGACAAAGTGTATTTTCTGGAAACTCTATTGGATACAATTCCAACTCCTGTATATTATAAGGACCGAAAAGGCTATTACCAGGGCTGCAACGAGCTCTTTGCAAGGATGATCTTCGGAAGTTCAAAAGAAAAAGTAACCGGTCATACTATAGATGAGCTTTTCGAAGCAATTCCCTTAGAGCTTAGTGAATTTTACACCAGTATGGACAGGCAGCTATTCCAGAAAGGAGGAAGCCAGGTTTACGAGACTAAAGTACTGTGCTCTGACGGGCTCAAAAGAGACTTCATTTTCAATAAGGTCGCGTACAAAAGTTTTTGTGGGACTATGGAAGGGCTTCTAGGAGTAATGCTTGATATTACAGGGCGTAAAAAAACAGAAGAGAAATTGCAAAAAAGCGAGGAGAGATACCGCCTTATTGCAGAACAAACAGGGCAGATAATATATGATATTGATCTGAAAAACGGTAGGGTTGAATGGGCAGGAGCAGTCACTGAGCTCACAGGTTACAGCAGTAAAGAAATTGAGAATCTTGATTTTTACGATTGGCTTGAACACATTCATCCAGAGGATTATGAAAATGTGCAGCAGTCATTGAAAAACTGCTGGAATACAGGAGATAAATTCAGTGAGGAATTCAGATTCAAGCGAAAGGATGGAGGCTATCTTTGCGTAAAAAATAAAGGGGTATGCCTGAGAGATGAGGAAGACTGCATATGCAGGGCTCTCGGGGTAATGGTAGACGTTACCGCAATTAAACAATCTTCCATAAAATTGAGGGAAAGCGAAGAGTTATACAGGTCATTTTTACAGAATTTCAAAGGAATTTCGTTTAAACTTAACAGGAATTTTGACCTCCTCTTGCTTGAGGGAGCCCTTGATGAAATAACCGGATATACCGAAGAAGAATTTATTTCTGGTAGAATAAAGTTCTTTAACCTTATTGTCCCGGAAGACAGACCATTGTTAGATATGATTCAGAGTAAACTGATTTATTCCCCGGCCCTCTCACCCTCCCCTAATTCCATTATGGAGTACGACTACAGACTCAGGCGGAAGGATGGAAGCATAAGGTGGGTCCATGAGTTAATTCATAACGTATGCAGCACTTCAGGAGAAACTGCATTTATTCAGGGGTATGCCTATGACATTACCCCGAGGAAAATCGCTGAGGAAACCCTTAAAAAAGCCGAAAAAATCGGAATGAGGGAGATTCACCACCGGATCAAGAATAACCTTCAGATAGTCTCCTCCCTGCTAAGCCTTCAGGCTGACAAGTTCAAAGACAAAGAGGTTATTGAAGCTTTCAGGGAAAGTGAAAAACGCATAGTTTCGATGTCCATTATTCATGAAGAACTTTATAAGTCAAAGGATGCGGCAAGTGTTGATTTTGCAGCGTATCTAAAGAAATTGACTGTGGAAATTCTGCACTCATACAGAGTTGGAAATGAGGAGATCAAGCTTGTCCTTGAGGTGGACAGTACACTTCTCGGAGTTGATACTGCAATTCCACTGGGAATTATAATTAATGAACTTTTCTCAAACTCCCTTAAGTACGCGTTTCCAAAAGGTATGGAAGGAAAAATCAGGATTTCCCTTTCCCGAAATGAAGCTGAATGTGAAAAAACAGGCGAAGCAACCGAAAAGAAATTCCCAGAATTGTCTTCCGGGTTTACTCTTGTCTACTCGGACAATGGGGCCCGTTTTCCAGAAGAAGTGGATTTCAAAAATTCGAAAACCCTGGGCTTGCAACTTGTAAATGCTCTCGTTGAACAGATTAACGGAACAATCGAGCTTGAGAGAGGGAATAAAACAAAATACACTATCAGGTTTGAAGATAAAAGATGAGCTTCAAAAAATAGAACTACTTCCCCACGTTTTACAATTCTATCAGTTTCACTGTTAAAACTGAAATTCATTGTTTCTTCACTCTTCTTAATCGGACTTTCTTACAGGGTTTTTCTTTTCACTTATTCAGAAGCAATCTCTTTTGTAGATTACAACTCTTTTTTCAATTCAGAATGTTTTTGTCATATAAGCTTAGAAATAGTATTCCTGTGAATCAAACTTTTTCAAAAAAAGTTTGATCAAAAACTCTCTCAGAAACTGAAATATTTGAGTTACCAGACAACACCAAACTTTTTCAAAAAATGTTTGATCAAAAACTCTCTCAGAAACTGAACTATTTGAGTTAAACCAGACAACACCAAACTTTTTCAAAAAAAGTTTGATCAAAAACTCTCTCAGAAACAGCGCTATGTGAGTTGAACCAGATGATATAAGCTTCTACTGAGAACTCATCTGGAACTTGATATTATTTGAAGTTTGATGTTTCTGGCACCTTATGTTTTGAAATTGATATAACTTATATTTTATATGACATAAGGATAAAAGAATTAAAAAATATATACAGCGAGGATAGGCGAATTGTGAATGCTAATAGGAATTGATGTCGGAGGCACTACCACGGATGCAGTGCTTATCCAGAACGGAGAAGTGTATAGTACTGCCAAGGTTTCCACTGAGCACGGAAATCTGCTAAATTCCCTGCTTGAGGCCCTTGATGCTGTCAGCAAAGATGTCCCTCCTGAGCAACTGGAAAGAGTAGTGTTCAGTACAACCGTGATAACAAATCTCATTGCCGAAGGCAAAACTGACCGTGTAGCCCTGGTATTAATCCCAGGACCCGGGGTTAACCCGGCAAGTTATACTTTTCCTGACAGTTTTTATCTAAAAGGGGCTATGGATTACAGGGGAAGGGAAATTGATCCCCTCGATGAGGCCGAGATCAGGAAAACTGTGGGTTTGATCCAAAAATCCGGATTTTCGAGAGCAGCCATTATAAGTAAGTTCGGGCAGAGGAACCCTTCTCACGAACTCAGAGTAGAGGAGATTTTCAGGGAGGCATATCCTGGATGCAAACTGGAACTCGGGCATAAGGTTTCTGGAAAACTGAATTTTCCAAGACGGATAGCAACTGCCATGCTTGCCTCTGCCACCAGGGAACGCTATCAGGAGTTTGTTGACAAAATCAATAAAGCCCTTGAGGAGAGAAATATCCGGGCTCCTGTGTATATCCTGAAAGCCGATGGAGGAACTCTTCCGGTTGAGAAATCAATAGAATTTCCTGTGGAAACTATATTTTCGGGCCCTGCTGCCAGCACAATCGGAGCTCTTGCCCTTACCTCTGAAGGAGAGACCTCAGTGGTAGTGGATATAGGAGGGACTACCACAGACCTTGCATTAATTCTTTCAGGCAAGCCCCTTCTGGCTTCTAAAGGCGTAAAACTCGGAGGCTTCCTTACACATGTCCGGGCTTTTGCGGTCCGCTCGATAGCTATAGGAGGAGACAGTGTTGTAAGGGTTAAGGACCTGAACCCCGGCACAAAACAGATAACAATCGGCCCTGATAGGGCAGGTCCAGCTTACTGTATGGGAGGAAAAGAAACTACCCCTACGGATGCCCTGAAGTTCCTTGGGTTTATTGAAGTAGGAAATCCCAAACGCGCAAGTGAAGCGATTAAAGCCACAGCTTCTGAACTTGGAAAATCCGAAACTGAAACTGCATCCCTGATTGTGGACAGAGTTTCACAGATGATTGCTGACGCAGTCAATGAGATGTTTTTTGAATGGGAACAGGAGCCTGCTTACAGAGTGTGGGAGGTACTGCAGGAGAAAAATGTAAGGCCTGAAAACGTGGTTGGAATCGGAGGGGGTGCAAAAGGGCTTATTGCAGAGATTGCAAAAAAACTTAGTGCAAACCCTGTTATTCCCGCACATGCCGAGGTGGGAAATGCCATTGGAGCAGCCGTTGCAAGGCCCACGCTTACTCTGAACCTGCACATTGATACTGAACAGAAAGTGTACTCTGTTGCCGAGGAAGGGGAGATTGTCAGTCTAAACACAACAAAGTTCAAGAACTTGAATAAAATCAGCCTCGACGAAGCTGAAACCCTGGCAGCAGATCTCTTGAGGGAACGTGCGGAAGATTTCGGAATTTCCGAGTATGCCGATGAAGCCGAGATTGTTAATAGTGAAGTCTTCAATGTCGTCAATGGCTGGTATACTACAGGGCGGCTTTTTGACGTAAACATGCAGATTCCTGCAGGCCTGATACCGGAATGGAAAAGGAGGGAATAAGCATGAAACTGGGGTTTGGAAGACTCAAGGATGTACTGAAGACTGGCTCAGGAACAGCTCCAGCAGAAGAGGAAAAAGAGCAGGCAGAGAATAAAGATAAGGCAGAGAAAGAAGAGATGCAGACGATAGAAAATAAAGAAAACGAGCTTGAAATATCCAAGGGAAAGGAGGGAAATACAATGGAACTGAAAAAGACCGGGCTGGAAGCGAAAAAAGGACCATTATCCCCGGCAGACCGCACTAAGGCCGAGAAGACAGGCCTTATCTTCTTCCCTGCCTTTGACTGGGCTATTTCACCAACCCATCCCGAAAGAGAAGAGCGCCTTCTTTATACCAGAGACCAGATCTTTGAAGAAGGCCTGATGGACCTGCCAGAAATAGCCGAATATAAACCTCGCCTTGCAGAATACAGGGATATTGCCAGAGTTCATTTCTGTGTGCCTGATGTAAAAGCCCAGGCTACAACTCCTCACCTGATCGCAGCAGGTAGCTGCCTGGTGCTCGGGGACGCCCTGATGAAGGCAGAGGTCAAAAATGCTTTTGCGCTTATCCGCCCGCCTGGCCACCATGCAATGACAGTTGCACATGGAAACCGGGGATTTTGTAATATCAATAATGAAGCTATCCTTGTCGAGTATCTGAGAAAAACATACGGGATCCGCAAGATTGCGATTGTGGATACCGATGTGCATCATGGGGATGGGACTCAGGATATTTTCTATAATGATCCTGATGTGCTTTTTATTTCCTTCCACCAGGACGGAAGGACTCTTTACCCTGGCTCTGGCTTTATGAGTGAATTGGGGGGCCCAAAAGCTCTTGGAAGGACGATCAATATTCCCCTGCCGCCAGGGACACCTGATGAGGGCATACTTTACGTGCTCGACTCC
>NZ_WJBJ01000004.1:0-517 GCF_020804205.1 Methanosarcina sp. DH1
TTCTCTGGCCTGACTTCCTAAAGTTTCCTATCAGGTGAAGGCAAAAACGATATAGGCGAAAGCGTGCCAGTCGTGCCTGGTTCCGTGGTTCCCTATGTGTTTCTCTATGTTTTTTTGCTCTAACGTATGGGTTCGTCGGTGGGAACCTGCGTATTCCTATAGGCTATGGAACGGTTGGGTTCAGAAAAGTGACAGGCTTACAGTGTCACAAATGTTAGACACTTCGTGTCTGGTCTATGGGCTTCTCTCCGTGGAACTCTCCGAAACGGTCAAACTGAAAACAGGCCCGTCCCTGGCCTGCTCTCTGGCCTGCCTAATCGTGCACGGGTGCCGGTGGGGGTAGCTAGAAGTTACTCACATCCGTAAACGCTAGGGTGGTTTATTCGTGTGCGGGTGGCGTTGTGTTGGTTAGACCGGTTCCCATGTGCTTTTTTATAGCCGTTGTCGTTGAAAAATCGCCCCGTAACGTAACCGTTAAAAAACGCTATAGTCAATCTGTTATCAAAAAAATAAGAGT
>NZ_WJBJ01000004.1:527-1354 GCF_020804205.1 Methanosarcina sp. DH1
TGGAACGCATAAAGACCGTTACTTTTGAGTCCTGCCCGAAGTGTGGATCAGATAATTATTTCCTGCTCCGGTGTGGGGCGCATAGGTTCGAGCAGCTTTCTGCAGGTGTGCAGCTAATTCACGGGAAGTTCCAACGGATCAAGCCTGATGATAGCGAATTGGTCTTACATGTCCGACTTGTCAAAACTATCAAATTCTTCACGGTCCGGACTGAACAGGCGGGCCTGGCCTCGTTTGGGGTGGCCTGTTGAGCCGTGGCTATCTTCGTGTTCTTCTTACTGTGTGTTTTATGGGTGGTTAATGGCTGCTACGACTGTTACATATATGGCGTAACAGCACATAGCTATGAGGATGCATACGAGTGCTTTTCCGATTCCGTTTAGTTCTGCCATATGTGTAACAATGTGCATTACTTTGTAAAATCTTTTTGTTTGTTGTGTGCTTCTGGCCTGTTAGGTGAGGGCGTATAGACCAGACTTCCCCTGTGATCCTGTGACCTGTTGCGCGCCTGTGTGCCTGGCCTGACCCTGTGATACCTGGCTGTAGGTCTGGCCTGTTACCTGGTCGGTTTAGACCTGCGGTCTGGTCCCCGTGCCCTATCTCCTGGTTCATTTTCCCTTCTCGCCTTTCCCTTTCGCGTTCGACCGGCTGCATGGCGGAACCCCTCTTGATGGTTGCGCGTAGGTGGAGCGTAGCGGAACCTGCCGCATCCTTCAAGTTGGGGTGAGCCTATCCGGTCCGTCAGCGCGAAGGGAACCGGCCTGTTCTCTGGCCTGACTTCCTAAAGTTTCCTATCCGGTGAAGGCAAAAACGATATAGGCGAAAGC
>NZ_WJBJ01000005.1:0-2398 GCF_020804205.1 Methanosarcina sp. DH1
GACTACAAGCTTACCCCAGCAGTCCGGACTCCGACTTTCTACAATGACGGTGGGTTTGGAGTTTGACAGGCGGGCGAGGGGTTTCCCCCCCGGAACCGCTAATCAGTGCTCTACTCCACCGACGATCTCCAGTCAGGTCATGCTGCGACATGTTTTGGAAGGAACCAGCGGATGCCGGGTTAGATTAGCATTTCACTACGAGACGCAGGTCACACGAATGATTTGCAGATCAATACCGCTTGCGGTCCTCCACGTAGCTTTCGCCACGCTTCAACCTGCCCACGCCTAGATCACCCGGCTTCGGGTCTTACCCCAGTGACTCCACGCACTTGTATACGTCGTGCCTCGCTCGRAGAGCTGCGCACATGTTGCTTTCGCTTCGGCTGCCCAGATAAAGGTTAGCCATTGCCACTGAGATAAACTCCCTGGCCCGTTCTTCAAAACGTAAGATACGACACTGGCAGTGATATTCGTACAACATTCTCGCGAATGGTTCCTTCATATCAGAGTTCCTTTCATGCCGTATCGTTCTATCACTATCAGGTTTCAGGCACTTTGCACCTCCCTTCTCGGGGTACTTTTCAGCGTTCGGTCACCCTACTATTTCGCTATCGGTCTCAAGTAGTATTTAGTTTTGGAGGTTGGTGCCCCCCAGATTCCCGCACGATATCCAACGCACGGTACTCAGGGACATGTTCCGGTCTTTTGGTTTACACATACGTGACTGTCACACTCTACGGTCTGCCGTTTCAGGCAAGTTCTGTTTAGCCGCCGGACGTTTGAACAGCCCTACAACACCACATTTCCCTGTGAAGGGATTCGGTTTGAACTGTRCCGTTTTCACTCGCCGTTACTCACGGTATCTCGGTTGATTTCTTTTCCTGCTCCTACTGAGATGTTTCAATTCGGAGCGTTCCCGATCATTACTGATCACTATGGAGAGGTCCCATTCGGAAATCCCGGGTTCATTGGCTCCTTGCACCTACCCCGGGCTTATCGCAGCTTGGCACGTCCTTCATCAGCTCTTGAGCCGAGCCATCCACCTGAYAGCATAATTCCTGTGTATCCTAACCAGGTCCAGAAAGCGTCCAGTATACAGCACCTATACATGACTTCATGTACCTGCGTGTCAACGCAGGCAATCCGCCCTTCCCCGAAAATTTACTTTTCGGGTGCACAAAAATGGACTTGCTGGGATTCGAACCCAGGGCCTCTGCCTTGCAAAGGCAGCGATCTTCCATCTGATCTACAAGCCCTAGAGAGACTAGAGATCCACAACGGATCTCAGGGGTGAGGATTTTGTTCGGTTTATCGGCATCTGGGCAGTGGGTTTTTTGCTTAGGAGGTGATCCAGCCGCAGATTCCCCTACGGCTACCTTGTTACGACTTAACCCCCCTTGCAAAGCACAGGTTCGAACACGACACAGAGTTCGTGCCCTCACCCATACCTCACTCGGGTGGTTTGACGGGCGGTGTGTGCAAGGAGCAGGGACGTATTCACCGCGCTATATTGAAACGCGATTACTACGGATTCCAGCTTCACGAGGGCGAGTTACAGCCCTCGATCCGAACTAAGGATGGGTTTGTGAGATTACCAGCCCTTTTCAGGGGAGGGACCCATTGTCCCATTCATTGTAGCCCGCGTGTAGCCCGGGAAATTCGGGGCATACTGACCTACCGTGGCCCGCACCTTCCTCCGATTTAACACCGGCGGTCCCCACAGAGTACCCATCATCCCGGAGGATATGCTGGTAACAGTGGGCACGGGTCTCGCTCGTTGCCTGACTTAACAGGATGCTTCACAGTACGAACTGGCGACGGCCATGCACCTCCTCTCAGCGATTCAGGCAAGGTCTTCAGCCTGGCCTACATATTGCTGTCGTCCCCRGTGAGTTGTCCGGCGTTGAGTCCAATTAAACCGCAGGCTCCACCCGTTGTTGTGCTCCCCCGCCAATTCCTTTAAGTTTCAGCCTTGCGGCCGTACTTCCCAGGTGGCTCGCTTCACGGCTTCCCTGCGGCACCAGACACGGTCGCGCCATGCCTGACACCTAGCGAGCATCGTTTACGGCTGGGACTACCCGGGTATCTAATCCGGTTCGTGCCCCCAGCTTTCGTCCCTCACCGTCGAACCCGTTCTGGTAAGACGCCTTCGCCACAGGTGGTCCCACAGGGATTACAAGATTTCACTCCTACCCCTGTAGTACCTCTTACCTCTCCCGGTTCCAAGTCTGGCAGTATCCCCCGAAAGCCTAATAGTTGAGCTATCAGATTTCCCGGAGGACTGACCAAACCGGCTACGGACCCTTTAGACCCAATAATCACGATCACCACTCGGGCCGCCGGTGTTACCGCGGCGGCTGGCACCGGTCTTGCCCGGCCCTTGCTAACAGGTGTATTT
>NZ_WJBJ01000005.1:2408-3097 GCF_020804205.1 Methanosarcina sp. DH1
CCCCCTGGTCACTGCGACCTGCTGTCTTCACAGCAGGCACTCCTTATCCCGAAGTTACGGAGCTAATTTGCCGAATTCCCTTAACTGAAGTACTCCGACACGCCTTAGCCTTTTCAGCTAGGGGCACCAGTGTCAGATCTTGGTACGGRCATTTAGCGGCCTTTTCACGGGTCCCTGGGTGCAGCCGACTTGAGCCATTACAGATTCSCCCGCTTCTCGCCATTACGGCTCTCCACGGGATTCGCTGCTTAGACGGCGCGACGACGCCGCTCGGCCTGCCCTGAGACGTCAGACGGATTGCTAAATGGTACAGGAATATTAACCTGTTTCCCTTTYGGCGTACTCGARTTACGGTACGTCTTAGGACCGACTAACCCTCGGCTGACGATCATTGCCGAGGAAACCTGGCCCCTTCGGCGGCAGGGATTCTCACCCTGCTTTGCTGCTACTATTACCAGGATTTTCGTTTGCGAACGGTCCACAGGACTTTACAGCCCTGCTTCAGYCCGAACGCAACGCCTTCCTACGAGATTACCTTRCGGTACTCCGTGGTATCGGTGGTCGACTTGAGCCCCGTCAATTTTCGGGGCCCCAAACCTCGACTGGTGAGCTGTTACGCACTCTTTGAAGGGTAGCTGCTTCTAAGCTAACCTTCCAGCTGTCTTGGGCTTGGGACGCCCTTTAGTATT
>NZ_WJBJ01000005.1:3107-39006 GCF_020804205.1 Methanosarcina sp. DH1
GAATAAACAAGGAAAACTGCGAAAGTGTTATTCAGAACGGAGCTGACAGCCTGGTCGCAATTTCTGCAGTTGTGTGCAGTGACGATGTAAAAAGAGAAACTAAGTACTTCATTGATATGATTCAGCGAATCAAAAAGCATGAGAAGGAATGAGAAGGAATGAGAAGGATTTATTCTCCACTCCTCTCTATCTAATGTCAAGCTTTCTAAAAAACGCATCTGAAATTCTTCTAATCACAGGCACAAAGAAACGAAAGTAATTGGAAGAACTTTCATGCCAAACACGCATTTTAATAGACTATTTGTTTTTTGAATAGATCCCCTTTCCAGGGTTCATCAAGAATATTGACATTAACCTTTTCTATCCCGCCAGCATTCAAGACTTTTCGCCGGATCTGGTCCTTGAGGTACTCAATCATAGGGCAGGCGCTTGTTGTCAATACAAGGTTTATATCTACATTTGACCCTTCGATTATTACTTCCTTTACCAGGCCCAGTTTGACAATATCCATCCCTACTTCAGGGTCGACTATTTCTTTTAGGAGGGAATAAATTTGCTCATCTTTAAGTACTGTTACTTGTGGAGTTTTTCCGTGTCCGGAAACTAACTCTTCATGCGCCTTAAATTGCTCTTCCAACTTGCTCAACCGGTCAAGCATCTGGCTTATCACTAGAAGTGCTGGATCCGGTAACTTATTATGATCTAGTGGTCCTGTATATACGGATGTTTCTGGCCCTGTAATCCGCGCAGGGACCCCAACTGCAGTAGCTCCTGGTGGAACTGTCCGGATCACAACTGAGCCGGAGCCAATTTTAGCACCTTTTCCAACAGTGATTGGCCCAAGTACAGATGCTCCTGAACCAATAACCACGTCATTTTCAATAGTAGGATGACGTTTTATCTTTTCCAGAGCTGTCCCGCCTAATACAACTCCCATATATATCAAAACGTCATCGCCTACCTCAGCCGTTTCTCCGATCACCACTCCGGACCCGTGGTCTATGAAAACTCTCCTTCCAAGCTTTGCTCCTGGATGGATTTCAATACCTGTAAACATCCTGGAAATGTGAGAGAGCAGACGGGCCAGAAAGTAAAAGTGTCTTTCCCAGAGCGAATGAGATATCCGATGTATCCAGACGGCGTGCAGTCCAGGATAGCAGCAGATTACCTCAAGAGTAGACCTTGCTGCGGGGTCTTTTTTAAAAACGGTCCTGATATCTTCCCTGATTACCATTCGAAATCTTCCGGTATTAATTGTCAAATCAATCGGTCAGCCAGTCTCAGACGAATCAGTCAAACTGTTGCTGATAAATTGGTCAAAAGTTGCTGACAATCAGTCAAAGAGGTCGGTGCTCAGATAACGCTCTCCCGTATCCGGTAAAATTACAATAATGGTTTTCCCGCTCATTTCTTCCCTGGCTGCTACCTGAAGTGCAGCATAGGTAGCAGCGCCTGAGGATATGCCTGCAAGGATGCCTTCTTCCTTTGCCAGGCGTCGGGATGTTGCAGCGGCATTGTCTCCGGTTACTTTGATCACTTCATCAATAAGGTCAAGCTGAAGTACATCAGGAACGAAACCTGCACCTATACCCTGAATTTTATGTGGTCCAGGGCTTCCGCCGCTGAGCACGGGAGATTCTGCAGGCTCGACTGCAATTGCCTTAAAAGCAGGTTTCCGTTTTTTAATTACGCTGGCAATGCCTGTGATAGTTCCACCTGTTCCAACGCCTGCTACAATAGCATCTGCTTTGCCGTCCGTATCTCTCCATATCTCTTGAGCTGTTGTCTGCTGGTGGATTTCAGGGTTTGCAGGGTTCTGAAATTGCTGGGCTATAAAGTAAAGTGCAGGGTCGTCGGCAGCCATCTGCTCGGCTTTATTGACTGCTCCTTTCATTCCTTCCGTCCCGGGGGTCAGAATAAGTTCTGCTCCCAGGGCTTTCAGTAATTTCCTTCTTTCTACTGTCATTGTTTCAGGCATGACCAGTATGAGCTTATAGCCACGGGCAGCGCAGACGCAGGCGAGTCCTATGCCGGTATTGCCGCTGGTTGCTTCAACAATAGTGGTACCCTTTTTGATTTTACCTGCAAGTTCGGCTTCTTCAACCATTGACAAACCTATTCTGTCCTTCACACTTCCCATAGGATTAAAGGACTCGACTTTAGCTAACACATCCGCATGCAAACCTTCTGTTATGCGGTTTAACCTGACAAGAGGAGTATTACCAATTGTCCAGGTTATATCGGAATATATTCGTCCCATATTATCTATTGTCTCCTTACCTGCGTCTGCCGCGTGCTTGTTTCGTTCAGATTCAGTATGGTTTTAATTCGTTTATTATGTTAGAAGCTGTCAACCATGCAATTATTTTCACTCGAGCCTTTTTCAGACCTCGTCATAGTTTCTCAAATTACGCTTTAATCCACCTGAAACTCTGAATTTTTGAGCTACAAGTACTGCTGCAACATACAGGTAATTTGCAGGAAATTCACAATTGTGAATTAACCTTATGTTAAATATAGTTATCGAGAAATTTCGTTATCGAATCTCGAGAAATTTCGTTATCGAATCTCGAGAAATTTCGTTATTGAATCTCGAGAAATTTCGTTATTGAATCTCGAGAAATTTCGTTATTGAAAAAACATGCTTGAAAACTGAATAAGATCTTACGACAGGTGTAGAAAAACAGTAGAAGACTCGATAAAAGCCGGTTTTATGTTTCAGCTTTTTCTTGATTTTCCGCTTCATCTTCCTTATTATCACCAGCTTGTTTTTCCGACCCGCAACCACTATTGCACTTATTTTCAATTCCTCTGGCACTTACACAGATATCACAAACCCTTATTACAAAGTCAGAGACATTGTCATCGATCAAATCCTGAGCAAGTTTTTCAATCAATTCTTTCGTCTCGCCCTGGAACTCAATCCTGTAGCCTCTTTTTCCCGAAATGTACTGGGAAACTGCCGACGGGGCAATCCCCAGCAACTTTGCMGACGCTGCCTGTGACTGTCCTTTTTTTACAAGTTCGATTGCAAGACTGGCCCTTATTGCGGGAACCAGATCCCACACAATTTTCTGACATGGAGTTTCCACAGTTATCATCACTTTTTGAGATTTTACAATTGAAAATGAATATATCGTATATGCATATAAATTATGGTCATTCAGAAAAATAGTAATGAGTACCGCATGGGCAACAGGAGAAAGAAAAATTTTGAGGAACCTGCTTGATTTTTAACAATTTTCCTAACTCTATGTAAATTATTGAGGTTTTCTCCTGCATATCTCTAAGTTTTCCCGCAGAATTCTACGATAAAACTTAAATAGTCTTGATGCTATGGATATTCACAATTGTGAAGGTGTGCGTGTGACCATTGAAAACAAGACCATTTACATGGACAACTCTGCTACAACTCCTGTAAGGAGAGAAGTTGTCGAAGAGATGCTTCCCTACCTGACCGAGAATTTTGGAAACCCGTCTTCTATCTATGAGATCGGAAAAATCTCAAAACATGCAATAGACAAAGCAAGAACAAAGGTTGCCAATGCTCTCGGAGCTGAAGAAAACGAGATATATTTCACATCCGGAGGCACGGAATCCGATAACTGGGCAATTAAGGGTATAGCCTTTGCAAACCGGAATAAAGGAAAACACATAATCACTTCTTCTATCGAACACCACGCAGTTCTGCATACCTGCGCCTGGCTAGAAGGGCAGGGCTTTGAGGTAACATACTTGCCTGTTGACAAATATGGAATGGTATCCCCTGAGGAGTTGAAGAAGGCAATTCGAGACGATACTATCCTTATTTCCATAATGCTTGCAAACAACGAAATAGGCACAATCCAGCCTGTAGAGGAAATCGGAAAAATTGCGAAAGAGAACCGGATTTATTTCCATACGGACGCTGTGCAGGCAATAGGCCATGTTCCTATCGATGTTAAAAAAATGAATATCGACCTTCTCTCACTTTCAGGACATAAGTTTGAAGGCCCAAAGGGCTGTGGAGCTATTTACATTCGAAAAGGGACAAAAATAGATATCCTTCTGCACGGCGGGGCTCAGGAAAGAAAGCGCAGGGCCGGAACCGAGAATGTCCCTTCCATTGTGGGGCTTGGAAAAGCTATAGAGCTTGCAACAGCCGAAATTGAGGAATCCAATAACACTCTATTGGAGCTGAGAGAACGCCTTATAAAAGGACTTCTGAAAATTCCGAAAACCCATCTCAATGGGCATCCTACACAGAGACTTGCAAATAATGTAAATGTCACATTTGAATACATAGAGGGAGAATCGCTTCTGCTGCTACTGAACGCAAAAGGAATTTTCGCATCTACCGGAAGCGCATGTAATTCTTCTTCTCTCGAGCCTTCTCACGTGCTTACAGCTTGCGGAGTCCCACATGAAATCGTTCACGGTTCACTAAGACTTAGCCTCGGAAGGATGAATTCCGAAAAAGATGTGGATAGGGTACTTGAGACTGTGCCTGATATCGTACAGAAACTGAGAAATATGTCTCCTCTGACCCCTAAAGAGTACAGGACTATTTGAGGGACAACTGTTTACGATATTGAATAAACTGAAGTCGTTTTTAAAAGTTTTGAATATTTTTGAGTAACCTAAAACTAAGAGCCTGTAATTGAAAAGTAACACTGGAGGACAACTCATGGACTACAGCCTTAAAGTAATGGATCATTTTTCAAACCCGAGAAACATGGGAAGCATCGAGAACAGTGACGGCGTAGGAGAGGTCGGAAACGCGAAGTGTGGAGATATAATGAAAATCTACCTCAAGGTAGAGAATGATCGGATTACGGATGTAAAATTCCAGACCTTCGGGTGCGGAGCTGCAATTGCATCAAGCAGTATGGCAACTGAAATGATTAAGGGAAAAACCCTGGAAGAAGCCTGGAAACTTTCAAATAAAGCCGTTGCAGAAGCCCTTGATGGCCTTCCTCCGATTAAAATGCACTGTTCAATGCTTGCAGAAGAAGCGATCCATGAGGCAATTAATGATTATCTAAAGAAAAAAGGGCTTGAGCCATGGGATGAATAATCCCGGCTCTTATGGCCAATCCTGGAAACTATAGTACATTGAAATCCCGGAGCACCTAAATGGAGAAATATACAGCAGAAAAATATACCAGGCAGATAATGCTTTTTGGGGAAGAAGGTCAGGAAAAGTTAAGGAAAGCAACAGTGTTTGTTATCGGAGCAGGAGGGCTTGGATCTCCGATCTCCACTTACCTTGCAGTTGCGGGTGTTGGAAAAATAATACTTGCAGACTTTGATTCGGTAGAACTCAGCAACCTTAACAGGCAATTTCTCCATCATGAAAAGGATGTAGGAAGAGAAAAGACCACATCCGCAGAGGAAAAGCTCCTTTCCCTGAATCCGGAAATAAAAGTCGAGACTATCAAGGAAAAAATCACGGCTGAGAATGCAGGCTCAATAGTTCCTCCATGTGATATTATAATAGACGCTCTTGATAATTTTGATACAAGGCATGTGCTGAACAGGCTTGCAGTGGAACGGAATATACCCCTGGTTCATGGAGCAGTCTCAGGCTACAGAGGTCAGGCAACAACAGTAATTCCGGGAAAGACACCATGCCTTTGCTGTATATTTCCAACCTCTTTTAAAAAAGAAGTATTTCCGGTACTTGGAACTACTCCGGGAGTAATAGGAACTATTCAGGCTAATGAAGCGATTAAGTATCTGACAGGGCAGGGAGAGCTGCTGGAAAATCGCCTTTTGTTATGGGACGGGCTTTCATGCTCTTTCAGTGAACTGAAGATTAATAGATCAGAAAATTGCCCGGTCTGTGGAGTTAATAAAAGAAAATGAAATTATTCCTGAATTAATCTTTCATCTTTCTTCATTTACTCCTTAATTCATCATTTATCTTCTTCATTTACTCCTTAATTCATCATTTATCCTTTATTAACTTTTTAAATTCATCATTGTCCCTTTATTCAGTGCTTAAATTTTACATTATCCTTTCATTGATTACTCCCTAAAATATAAGGAACACTCCCTGCAATATAAGGAATAGATCGTTATGGAAAACGAGTTAATTATAGAAGAGATAAAAAAACTTAAAGTCGAAAGGAATGCAGTTATCCTTTCCCACTTTTACACTCGCGGCGAAGTTCAGGAAGTGGCGGACTTTATAGGGGATTCGCTTTCCCTTTGCAAAGCTGCAGTTAGTTCAAAAGCGGATGTTATAGTTTTTGCAGGCGTTCACTTTATGGCAGAATCTGCAGCAATAATTTCTCCTCAGAAGACAGTCCTCTTACCCGTACCCGATGCAGGTTGCCCTATGGCTGATATGGTTACTGCTGAGTCTCTGAGGGCTGCAAAAGAAAAACATCCCGAGGCTGCAGTCGTGTGCTATGTAAACAGTTCGGCAGCCGTAAAAGCTGAATCCGATATATGCTGTACGTCTGCAAATGCAATAAATGTGGTAAATTCAATTGAGGAACGGGAGATTATATTTATTCCGGACAAAAACCTGGGAGCTTTCGTATCCCTTCATACTGATAAAAAGATACATCTCTGGCCAGGATTCTGTCATGTTCATGACAATATCAGTGAGGAAAATCTAGAAGAATTGAAAAAACTTCATCCTGATGCTGAGTTTCTTGCACATCCAGAATGCAGGCCTGAAGTCCTGAAATTTGCAGACCGGGTTCTCAGTACCTCAGGAATTGTGAATGAGGTTGAAAGTTCAGGTTCCACGGAATTCATAATCGGAACCGAAAGGGAAATTGTTAGAAACCTGAAAAGGAGATACCCGGGTAAGAAGTTCTATCCTGCTTCAGAGAAGGCTTTTTGCTACAATATGAAGAAAATAACCCTTGAGGCTATCCTGAACAGCTTGCAGAATATGGAATATGAAATCCATGTCCCGGAAAATATAAGGGTCAAAGCCAAAAGAACCCTGGACAGGATGCTTGAGATTAACAGATCCTGAAATTTAAATGGCAGGGGAAAAAATCAAGGGCTTCAGACTTTTTTTCCTTAACTTTTCACGGAAATTTTTTAACAAAAAAATTTTCCGGGACTTTCAAATTCCCACATGTTTTATTATTACAAATAATTATTTATACTATAATTTATTATTATAGGTAATTGTCTGTATTAACATCTATTACTTAATAGGTAGTTATTTATATTAGGTTCACGATTGTGAACAAACAATCACAATTGTGAACAAATGTAAGAAGATTGTGAATACATACAAAAAGAGATAAGCGTCAGGATGGCAGAGTGGTGATGCTTCCGGCTGCAACCCGGAATTATGTGAGTTCGATTCCCACTCCTGATTTATCCAAAAGGTAAAAAGAAGTTTAATAAAGTTGGTTAAAGTCGAATAAAGACGACTAAAAAGATGCTGAGAAATAGCCTGGCGGGGTAGCAAAGAAATTTGGGCTGGAGATGAAATAGAATGACGGATGAAAACAGAAATCGGAACGAAAAAGAAGGCAAGGAAAATCGGGAAAGTCAGACAACAGCAAATCAGGGAAAAAAGAAGGTTGAAAGCCTTGGAGTTTCTACCCTTGCTGTGCATGCAGGTGCAAAACCTGATCCGGCTACAGGAGCAAGGTCAGTTCCGATTTATCAGACTGCAGCATATGTATTTAAGGACGCTGATGAAGCTGCTGACCTTTTCGGGCTCAGGAAAGAAGGTAATATTTATACCCGCCTTATGAACCCCACAACCGATGTCTTTGAAAAAAGAATCGCTGCTCTTGAAGGAGGTATAGGTGCCCTTGCAGTAGCCTCAGGAATGGCTGCAATCACAACTGCGCTTCTCACTTTTACAAAACCGGGAGACGAGATCGTTTCAGGGGATAAGCTTTACGGAGGGACCTATGAGCTTTTTAATTATACTTTCCCCAGGCTAGGAAGGACTGTAAAATTTGTAGACGTGGATAAGCCTGAAGAATTCAAAAATGCAATCTCAGAAAAAACAAAAGCCTTTTATGTGGAATCGATAGGAAACCCCGGGCTTAACATTCCTGATTTAGAAAAACTCGCAGAGATTGCTCATGCCGCAGGAATTCCCCTTGTTTTGGATAATACGGTTTCTCCTCTAATCTTAAGGCCAATTGAACATGGAGTTGATATTGTTGTGTACTCGGCGACCAAATTCATTGGCGGCCACGGGACTTCCATAGGAGGAGTAATTGTTGACTCCGGAAACTTTGACTGGGATCCTGAAAAATTCCCTGAAATCTGCGAGCCTGATCCCGGATACCACGGCTTGAAGTATAAGGAAGCCTTTGGAAAGGCCGCTTTCATTGCAAAAGCCAGAGTGCAGTTTATAAGGGATACCGGAGCGTGCATTTCTCCTTTTAACTCTTTCCTGTTCACACTTGGACTTGAGACTCTCCCCCTTAGAATGAAAAAACACTGTGATAACGCCCTGGAGATTGCAAGATTTCTGGAAAATCATCCAAAGGTTTCCTGGGTTTCGTATCCTGGGCTTGAATCCCACTGCAGCTATGAGCTTGCGAAGAAATATCTTAAATCAGGGTACGGTGCACTAATAGGATTTGGAATCAAAGGTGGAGAGAAGGAATGCAAAAAGTTTATTGAAGGGCTTGAGATCTTTTCCCACCTTGCAAATATCGGGGATGCAAAAAGCCTTGTAATCCATCCGGCTTCAACCACCCATGAACAGCTATCAAAGGAAGAGCAGGCAGACTGTGGAGTAACTGAGGACTTTATCAGGCTGTCTATAGGGATTGAAGATGCAAAGGACCTGATTTCTGATATCGAGCAGGCACTTTCCGAGGTATGAGTATGGAAATCTCAACCCAGGGTTCTTCTTTTAAAAACTTTTTTTCGGGAAGAAAAGGCCAGAATCTTGGGATAGTCCGTTCAATGAACTATGAAATTCCTGGAATTTTCAGGCTCGAAAGCGGAAAGACTCTATCCCATGTCAGAATAGAGTATGAGATGTATGGGAAGATGAACACGGATAAGAGTAACGTTATCCTGGTCTGTCATGCCCTTACAGGCGATGCCCATGCTGCCGGATTTCACGCAGACGACAAAAAGCCAGGCTGGTGGAACATTGTAATTGGCCCGAATAAGGCTTTTGACACGGAAAAATACTGCATTGTCTGTTCAAACATAATAGGAGGCTGTAAAGGTTCTACAGGTCCTTCTTCTATCAACCCTGAAACCGGAAAACCCTATGGTATTTCATTTCCTGTAATTACTATTGCGGATATGGTAAATGCCCAGAAGAAGCTTGTCGAGTACCTGGGAATAAAACAGCTTTTTGCAGTTGCAGGCGGCTCAATGGGTGGAATGCAGGTTCTTCAATGGACGGTTAGTTATCCTGAAATGATTAAAAAAGCAATTGCAATCGCAACAACTGCATCTTCAACCCCACAGCAAATTGCATTTGGGGCAATTGGAAGAAAAGCAATAACTGATGACCCGAAATGGAATAAGGGAAACTACTATGGGAAGGAAATCCCCGCACAGGGCCTGTCACTTGCCCGCATGATAGGCCATATCACATACTTAAGCGATGCTTCAATGCAAAAGAAGTTCGGAAGGGACCCGCAGACTGAAACAGGTCTGACCACATCTAAAACCGTCTCAGAAACATCTTCAGAAATCTTTCCTGATAGCGCGTCGTATTTTCAGGTCGAAAGCTACCTGAATCACCAGGGAAGTACCTTTACGAAGCGTTTTGATGCTAATTCCTATCTTTATATCACAAAAGCCGTGGATTTTTTTGACCTTTCAAAGAACGGCTCTCTTATCGAGGGTCTTTCCGGAATTACTGCAAAATACCTTGTGATTTCCATAACTTCAGACTGGCTCTATCCCCCTTACCAATCTCAGGAAATCGTATCTGCGCTTACTGCAAACGGGATTGATGCCAAATACGAGGAAGTCAGGTCCCAGTACGGCCATGATGCCTTTTTGCTTGAAGAAGGACAGCTCAATTACATTATAAGGAGCTTTCTCTCACAGGTTCTTGTAAGCGATATCATGTACCAGAACTTCTATTCGGTTTCCAGAAACGAAACAATAGAGAACGCTTCAACCCTTATGGTAAAGAAAAAAGTAAACCATCTGCCTGTCGTATCCGAAGACGGAAAGCTTGAAGGTATAGTCACTTCCTGGGACATTACAAAAGCCGTAGCCTGCAAAATCACCGAACTGGATGAGATAATTACCCGCGACGTGAAATACGTATTCTCAGGCGATAAAATTGAGACTGCATCCTCAATAATGGAAGATTACTTGATTTCCGCGCTTCCTGTGATCGATTCTGAAAACAGAGTTATAGGCATGGTTACGAGTGAAAGCATAAGCGCGCTTATAGGAAGGTTTGGTTAATTTTGGGCGCTTTTTTAGTTTTTGATTGGAAATGTCTTTTACTTTATCCAGAACCATACAGGAATTTTGCCCTCATTAAGGGCGAAAATCAGTAAAAGGGAGCTGTAAGAGAGGGGAAATAGTAGTGAGCTGAGAGCAGGATAAATAGACCAGATGCTGGTACTGTGATATTATCATCTATATTCTCGACTCTTTCTATAAGTGTGCATACTATTCCTGCAAAGATCCCTGCAAATCCCATTTTTGCACCAATAATTATGCAAAGCACTAGCATCCCTGCAGAGCCTTCCCAGGCTTTTGTCCTTTTATTATACTTAAGGTTCCTTATTATGCCCGTAATCCCGTCTCCATATGCCATGAAAAGTACCGGAACCACTCCAAGCCAGAAACTCCTGTCAATATACCAGGTAAAAAACACTATTAATCCCCAGCTTAATGTAAAATCCACATCATAGAGATTTTCGGGGTCCTGGAACCAGTACATTCTCCTGTTGAGTTTATGTGGCAGGTAGGTTATAAGAGCAAGCCCAAAAGCAGTAGCTGCCGGTAAAATTGGCTCATGAGCGACAAAGGGGAGCAGCATTGCTGTCAATCCGCCAGCCAGGAAGTGAATTACTTTTCTTGAAAAATATATTGAAGAGTTAATCGACCTGCCCTTTTTCAGAGAAGTTTGATATACCTTTTTTGAGAGAAACAGGATCACAAACAAATTCCAGACTGCAATTACCGTAAAGGCGGGCAGATCTGCCAGTATAGATTCCAGTGAAATTTGAAACACAGCCTCCATGAGACATTCCACATCTCTTAAATATAAGACTTTTTTGAATTTATTTCGGTTTCTGTTGAAGAAAATTTTTAGTAAAATATCTTTAATTGTAAAACCTGGTTACAGAAGCCTTTCTAAAAATAAAATTTTCCCATTTTTATTTTTCTAACTTTTTTTAAATAAAAATAGAAATGTCTATATATTTTATAACCTACCTACCTGTCAATGGAGGACCTATATGAGATTTAACAAGCAGATCTTTACAATACTTATTCTATCTCTTTCACTGGCCCTTTTAGGGAGCGGATGTGTCTCTGAAGGTGAAGGAGCAGAGAGCAATGTCACACAGGAAATAACCGATAGCGGGTTTTCTAATATCAGGGAAAATCCGGTAACACCATGGAATTCTGTACCTACATCACCTGTTATTGATCCCACAGCCTGTATTGATCCCCAGGCTTCAGTCATCGGAGCCGTGGAAATCGGTGCCAGTGTTATGGTTTCCCCAATGGCATCTATTCGGAGTGACGAAGGAATGCCGATTTTCGTAGGAAACGGTAGCAATGTCCAGGATGGAGTTGTACTTCATGGCCTTGAGACAATCAATGAAGAAGGCAAGCCTGTAGAAAAGAACCTTGTTGAGGTTGATGGTAAGAAATACTCAGTCTATATAGGAGAAAATGTTTCACTTGCCCACCAATCTCAGGTTCATGGCCCGGCTTCTGTAGGCAACGATACTTTCATCGGTATGCAGGCTTTCGTTTTTAAGTCAAAAATAGGAAACAACTGTGTACTTGAGCCTACAGCAGCAGCAATTGGTGTAACTGTTCCTGACGGAAGGTATATTCCAGCAGGCACAGTTGTTACTTCGCAGGACGAAGCGGACAAGCTGCCGGAAATTACTGACGATTATGCATACAAACATACTAATGAAGCCGTAGTGTATGTAAATGTCAATCTGGCTGAGGGATACAATAAAGCCTCATAACCAGGAACGGCTTGCACAGTAAATAATTAATTTAAATAAAAATAAGTCAATTGATTAAAATCAAAAAGTTTATTTAATTTTAAGTTCTGCCTGGGATTTTAACATTTATCTTCCCCAGGTAAAACTTATATTTTGCTTTTAGATTTCATCCCTATACGGCAAAAATAGAATTGATTTTCTAATTATCCAAATATCTTCTTTTTTAATATATATTTATAATTTATAAGTTAGCATTAATAAATACAAATAAACGAATATTTCAATAAATTAGTAATTAATTATTTATATTCATAACACTAACTTTTTTGAGTTAACGGTGATAATTTATGAGAATCGCATACAGGTACTTTTCTTTATTCTTAACATTCGTACTTCTTACGTTACCTGCAGTAGCAGAACCGAGTTCCATATCCGACTATGGTAATTTTACGGAAGAATCTGGATGGAGTATAGCCCAGAATGATTCACTGAACGATTTTTATTCAGATTCGAACCTAACTTATATCCCAACCGGAGAAGTCGAAGGTTATGAAGAAGAAACTTATGCTGACAGCCCTGTAGAAAATATTACTTTTCTTACTGACAGCCCCGAATCAGAATTGTTTCCGGTATGGACTGTCGATGGAAATTATATCCTGTATACGGTTCACAGAGACGGATCCGATAATTTGGAATCGTATAAAATGAAAGCAAACGGAAGTGAAATAGAGCGAACAGGCATTGGAGAGGGAAATCTTACTTGCTTTAGTGATATAAATCCCAATGGAACAGAACTGATTTTAACAAAATCAAATGGTTCCCAAACAGGCCTCTACCTTGTGAACCTGAAAAATGAAACCGTAACTCCTGTTGCAGATGACCCTGACAAATCAGAAGGCTGGGGCGCATGGTGCCGCCTCGGAAAAAAAATCGTATACACCCAGAAGTTAGGAGATGATCCGTCCCAGCTCTGGATAGTTAATCGGGATGGAAGCGATAAGACCAGGCTCGGTACTTCAGAAAATGTCGGAATGGGGAAAGACTGGTGTCCTCTTGGCCTGAAAATAATATACAGTGCTAATGATTCAAAAGAGGAACCCGACCTATGGACAATAGAATGGCATGGTACAAACCAGACTCAGCTTACCAATACTTCATACGGGGAATGGGACCCCTCTTACAGTCCTGATGGAAAAAGAATAGTATACATATCCGATGAAGGAGGAAAGCCTGAAATCTGGCTTCGTGATACTAACGGAAGCTATAAGATAAAGCTTACAGACAATATCGGAGTAATCGACTCGAACCCCAGATGGAGCCCTGACGGCTCAAAAATAGTTTTTACGGTGCATAAGATGCAGAATACTTTGGAAAACTCTACAGTAAATGGTTCGAGTTCTGTTTTACTGAATAGTTATAACAGTTCTATGATTACAAATAACTCTACAATGACAAATAATTCTACATCAGAAGATAATTCTACATCAGAAGATAATTCTACATCAGAAGATAATTCTACATCAGAAGATAATTCTACATCAGAAGATAATTCTACATCAGAAGGTAATTCTACAACAACGGATAACTCAGTAATAAATAATTATGTAACAGTTTATAATTCCATGATAAACATTTCAGATTCTATGTCCGAAAACAGTTTTAATAATTCTACAATTAGTGGCTCAGATATTGCTGTTATAGAACTTGAACCTGCATTAAACATTTTAGACTCTACATCAGGAAATGGTTTAAATAATTCTACAATTAGTGGCTAAGATACCGCAGTTATAAATCCTGGATCTACATCTTCGGCCTCTCCACTGTAAGATTAGGAAAATTAATATTATATGGTATGAATGCAGAAAAACATTCATAGATAACGAAAACGAATCTAGTTGACGGCTGTATCCCACGTCTAAGGAGCGTGGGATTTTAGCCTTTGACTCTTAAATCATTCATTCAGCTTAAATCATTCATCCAGCCCTTTTCTTCCAAAAATGTAATTTGCAACCCTTATAGCATCTCTTTCTCCGGTTTCCTTTTCCGGAGAATCGCTCAGTTTTACAACAGGAATACCGTCAATGCTGTGCAGCTTTATGACCATATTAAGAGGAGGGCTTTCTCGGAAGAAATCGGAGTTATTGGTAAGGCTTGTGCCTATGCCGAAACTGCAGTTGATTTTTCCTTCGCAGTATTTTTTGAGCTGGATTGCAGTATCTGCGTTGAGGGCATCACTGAAAACGAGTAATTTTTTCATGGGATCTATACCCATTTTCCGATAGTGCTCTATCACAGCATCCACAAAGTCGTAAGGGTCTCCGCTGTCGTGCCTGAACCCGTCGTAAATTTTTGACAACCTCAGGTCCATATCCTTGAAAAAGGCTTTTGAGCCGAAAGTGTCCGTAAGGGCAATTCCCAGGTCTCCATTATAAACATCTATCCAGTTTTCAAAAGCAAAACGGTTTGCATACCTTAACCCTACAAGTGCCGAGGTACCCATAATCCATTCGTGCCCGACTGTCCCAATAGGTTTCATGCCGTATTTTTTTGCAAAATACACATTGCTTGTTCCTGTAAGGGTTTTTATCCCGGCCAGGGCTTTCATCACATGGTCGTGGAGTTCGGAACTTCTTCGCCTGCGGGTTCCAAACTCCGAAAAAAGGCAGTTGTTTTCCTCAAGGGCTTTTCCCATCTCAAGAATCTTATTTTCATAGGCAGCCAGTACGGATTCGGAAGTACAGCCCTTATGGGATTCTCCATTCCACTCTTTTTCAATGGTTGTGAAGTAGAGTTCCGAAACCGTAGCCATGAGGACAATTTCCCAGAGAATCGTGCTGTGCCAGGGCCCTTTTATCCGTATGTCCAGATCTTTTTCTTCGGTAAGGCAGACTTTTACCTCATCTGGCTTGAAGCGGAAATTCTTAAGATATTCAAGGTACATAGGTTTCAGGTAAGGGCAGTTCTCTGAAAGCCAGTTGTATTCTTCTTCTGTTAGTGCTAATTTCGAGATCTCTTCGCGTATAGTCCTTTCCAGTTCTTCTACAAACTCCGTAGTAAAGCGCTGGGAACCCCGGTTGGTAAACCGGTATTCAGCCTCAGCTTTAGGAAAAAGTTCAAGCACGGCAAGTTGCATGGTGAATTTATAAAGGTCGTTATCAAGTATGGATTGTATCACAGAAGGTCTTCCTGTAGCGTTTTAAATGCTTATAAAGCAAATATTTTTTATTTAATCACACCTTTTGCTCCAGATATATAGCAGTTTTATTTTTAAAATTTCTGACACACATGTATAACTCCTGAAGACAAAGTCAGGTTTTCTTTATTACTATATCAAAAAACAAAGGTTAACAAAACTCAATTTTCAAAAACTTCATATGTTCCCGCCTAAAAGTTTAGCTTTTACATACTTTTTGGAAAAATCGCACTGATCATGTGAAAAAGTATTTGAAAAATTTTTTGATTTTACTTTATGCTGAAGATATAGTAAAACAAAAGTAATCTGGACCACAATTTTGTATCTTGCTCACATCTGCTATTCTTTGTATTTGTATAGATAAACGCTGTTGTATACAGCTATGTACACGTTTAATAATTTACTTCTTGGTTAAATGGATAATTAGATGAATATGAACTTAAAGGGTATTCATTTTAGTTACATATTTTCAAGTTGAAGATTCAAAGGTATTCTTTGTAAAAACTAGTAAAGTTTCAAAAAAGATCTGAATGTTTCAAAAAAGAGTTAAATACATTTAAAATTAATTTTTAAAACTTTTTATAAAATTTATTTATATTACATCGATATACTATTTGAGTAGCTTGTTATCGATATAGAAGCAGATGCAGTTAATACCTTTGGAATTAAATAACTTTATCATTTTGTTCTCCAATCCCTGGAAAACTTATGTTAGTACATGTAATCGGTTGTACTTGGAAAGATATTCTCTGTCAATATAATGTACATAGATTTCTACTTGAGTTCATACCAAAATTGGTTTTCTGAATCTCGAATTTTGAAAGATCAATCAGGTTTTGGTATGAGCTCCTTTGTGTTTATTCCTCTCCCATCTCTTTTCTAAATTCTATGTAATCTCTCTCGATTTCTTCAAGTTCGTATTCCATTTTATCCCCTCTTTTTGTGGTTCTTCATGCAATTTCTTATCCGTAAATCATTATTGAATCGAGCCTTGCAGTACCTACTTTTGTCCAGTATTTGCAAATGCTACAGTACTGGGTCTTGCCATCTGAGTGAAATTTCAAATTAGCGTGGCATTTTGGACATGTTTTTAGATGTTTCATGAATAAAACCCCTTAAATTTTGAAGAAGAATCAGTAATTCCTGGGAAATCCTTTATTGAGAAACGATATCCCATTCCTCAACTCTAGCATATAGTAATAGCATAAATTATATTAAATAAATGATATCAAAAATTATATTAAAGCAAAAAATTGCTTGACGCAAAAAATTTCAAACTCATTACAGCTCTTTTTTAAGTAGGACTCAAGCACTTGAGCCGAAAAACAGTAACATTAAGCCATTATATGTCTAAGTACAACTTTAAAATTTCACGTTTAATGATACTGAAATTCTTCGAAGATTTATTTTGAGCCATTTTCAGAACTTTTCTTGCAGTCTCAGCATCATGAACTGTTCAGACATTAACTGGAACCTGAAAAATCAAAGGGTTATGGCAGAAATACAGCGTCAATCAATTATCCTGGAAATAATATCTGAGCGGAATTATTATTTGAACAGTACAAAATATTATTGGAACCGTACAAAATATTATTGGAACAGTACTAACTATTATTGGAACAGTACAAAAGTATCAACCATAGAATATTTTTCCAGTATGAACAAGCCCTGCCAAACAAATAATTACCGGAAAAGCAATACATATTCCGGAGACTAATTTTGAAAGGGATTTGGGGAGATGGAAAGAGAAGTGAAGTTTGCAACAAAATGTGTACATGCCGCAGAAAAGCCGGATCCGGTTTTTGGGGCGCATACGACTCCGATATTCCAGACTTCAACGTTCATTTTTGAGAATGCCAGGCAGGGAGCAGCAAGGTTTGCAGGAGATGAATCCGGGTATGTATATGCCAGAATTCCTCCAAACACTCCCACACATGCGGTTCTCGCTGAAAAATTTGCTGCGCTTGAAGGTGGGGAAGCAGGGCAAACCTTTGCCTCGGGAATGGCAGCGATCACCGCAATTGCGTTAACTGCCCTGAAGCAAGGAGACCACCTTATTTCAACGGATGTAGTATACGGATGCACATACAGCCTCTTATCTCAGGTTTTGCCAGGGCTTGGAATAGAGGTCAGTTTCATCGATACCTCTAAAACCGAAAATGTAAGGAGAGCCTTTAAGCCCGAGACAAAAATGGTCTTTCTTGAGAGTCCTGCAAATCCTACTCTTACTGTATGCGATATTCCTGAAATAGCCAGGATAGCCAGGGAAAACGGGGCCCTCTGCGTTGTGGACAACACTTTTGCAACACCTTATTTCCAGAGGCCTCTTGAGCTTGGGGCGGACCTTTCTATGAGTAGCTGTACAAAATATATAGGCGGTCATGCAGATTTGCTTGGCGGAATCGTTGCAGGAAATAAGGATTTTATTAATAGAATGTCTGAAGTTGTCGGGTATACAGGAGGCATTATGGGTCCGCATGAAGCCTGGCTCTGCATAAGAGGGCTTAAAACCCTGCATATCCGGATGGAAAGGCACGCTGAAAACGCAATGAAGGTTGCGGAATTTCTTGAATCACGACCCGAGGTAGAGTGGGTCAGGTATCCAGGGCTTCCAGGTCATCCTCAGCATGAACTTGCACGCAAGCAAATGAGCGGATTCAGCGGGATGCTCTCTTTTGAGGTAAAAGGCGGAATTGAAGCCGGGCGGAAGCTCATGGACAATGTAAAACTCTGTTCTCTTGCGGTGAGCCTCGGAGCTACGGATACTCTTATCCAGCACCCTGCATCGATGACTCATGCATGTGTCCCTCATGAAGTAAGAAAGAGTGTAGGCATAACTGACGGGCTTGTCAGGCTCTCGGTAGGGATTGAAGATTACGAAGACATAATTGAAGACCTCAAACAGGCCCTTGAAGCAATTTAAGCCTTTCAGGCATGAATGCTGTTACCTTTTCAATGGCCGAGCTGCTGTTACTTATTTCATGACCTAACCATTGTTACCTATTTTATTTTCGAAATCAGACAAGGTATATGTGCTGCAGAAATAATCATTCATTTGTGATTAAGTATTATTTGTGAAATTAGATACTCAAATTTGTGAAATTAGATACTCAAATTGTACCCGCAAAATCAATTTTGAAATGTCTGGAAAGTTAAATCCGGAGAATTAAGTCTGGAAAATTAAGTCTGGAAAATTAAGTCTGGAAAATTAAGTCTGGAAAATTTAAACGCAAGGCTAAAGCCGTAAAGCTAAAACCCGGGGGGAGTTCCATATGAAGGCACTCATATTCGGAGCCGATGGTTTTGAAGATCTTGAACTTTTCTACCCTTACCACCGCTTGAAAGAAGAGAGGATTACAACACATGTAGCTTCAATGAAGAAGGGGCCAATAAAAGGAAAGCATGGGTATGAGGTCAATGTAGACATTGCTTTTAAAGACATAAACCCTGCAGATTATGGTGTTCTTGTAATATCCGGAGGAAAAGGCCCCGAAAAAATGAGGCTTGACGAGAATGCACTTGAGATTACAAGACACTTTTTCAAAGAAAACAAGCCGGTTGCTGCAATTTGCCATGGCCCACAGGTTCTCGTCTCTGCAGGCGTCATAAAAGGCAGGAAAGCAACCTGCTGGCCAGGGATAAGAGATGATATCATAGCCGCAGGCGCACTTTACGAAGATAAAGAAGTTGTAATTGACGGGAACTTTGTATCCTCAAGAAGCCCTGATGATCTTCATGCTTTTGGAAGAGAAATGATCAAGCTGCTGAAGTAAACAGGAAACAGTTTTTGTTTCTTGCTTCTCCTTTAATCATTTATTTCTTTTATCTGTAGCTTTTTTAGCTCTGTTTTAGTTTTTCCTTTACGAATTTCTGCTTCTTCAGACCCGTTACTAATTGTCACTAATCAGTAGATGTTTTTCGTAATGAATGAAAATTTGAAGTCAGTGCCTCAAATTTGCTGTAAATTTGAAGTCAATTTTTTGCGTACAATAGAAAAAATTGATCTTCTGATACAGACTTTTCGACCCGGCAACTTCTTGAGATTTGTGATTTTACAGAATAAATGGCACACTGCCTTTGATCACAATTATCAAACTGTTTCTACAAATTACGGTTTCATATTCAATCAGGTTTATAGTGTCTATTACCAACCTTTTTTAAACTTCTTTGGAAGCTTCTGCTCCTTACTATTAGCTTTTCTTTCACGCGTTGACCTCTTATCTTTTTTTGTTTCAGATGCTTCAAGTTTCGGAGTATTTGAGCCTTTATTTTTTTCGGTTTTAGATGCTTCAAAAGAAGAAGGCTTATTATCTTCATCATCTTTTTTTATGAGATTTTTCATGTTATCTAACATTTTCTTAAAAGGATTTTTTCTTTTTTCGGGATTATTGTGTGGACTATCAGGATTATTATCAACCATAAATTATCAACCATAAAACTGCATATTTTATTATCTTATTATTGCACATTTTAGTATCTTATTACTGCACATTCTATTATCTTATTACTGCACATTTTATTATCTTATTACTGCATATTTTAGTATCTTATTACTACATATTTTATTATCTTATTACTGTTTATTTCTGTTAAGTAAAAAATCGTGACAAACTGCGTCCATTTCCACAATTCTTGCTAAATATTTTATTAAGTTATGGGTTGGAAAAGGGTGTCGATTTCATGTAAACAGGCCAAAATTGAAAGCTGGTTTCTAATGCAAAATCGATACTATCTGGCAAGAAAATTCATTAGCCGATGACCAATGTAATTTATTTATATACTTTAACTACATATGTAGTAGCGTGAAACAGTACAAAACTATTCGACTCTCAAAAAGTGTATTTTCAGACCTGAAAGCTTTGCAAAAAGACGGTGAATCAATTCCAGATACAGTCAGAAGACTGCATAATGATTATTCGGATTGTATTGAAGAAATTCAGTACAGATATTCGAGAGATATAATGAACGACGGGTCATTTACTCAATATATTTCTATCACTGCGAGTGCAAACAGTAGGTACGGTTCACAATATACTGAATATTTCATGAAAATAGGAGAAGAAATGAATGATATTGTTAGGCTCCCAAAAGATGTTCTTGATGAAATCAGATGGATGCCTCAACACCCAGATGAGATATTCAATACTACTATGTTTACTTTGATATCTATTGAAAAAGCTTTAATGGAATGGAATGAAAAAAGAAAAAAATAAACTGATATCCTTTTCTTTGAGCTCATCCCAAAACTAAAATTACTTTTCTCAATCCCATATTATAAACAACCAATCGAGTCTCTTATCGTAAAGAATGTTCTGAATTTCTTTTCAATTTCTGAATTAAATTGGTTTTGGAAGACTGTTTCAAAACTCAAACTATTACTACAATTGGATATTAGGTATAATTAACTTTAAACTCTTATAGGTATTTTCTCTGAAATTCAGGTACAATCCACTTTCTGCAGATGTCTGATAAATTTCACTATTTTTCTCGATATCGTTTATCTCTAAATCTTTCTCTGTTTACATGCGGATCTAATGCTTGACTTTCATACACTCATTATTATTTCAACAATTCTTTGAATTCCACATATATGCAGAATTACTGTCAATAAATCTGATGCATTCTCCGCAAATATTGCACTCCAACGTAACTGCGTATATCTAGCCATTTTAGAACATCCTGGAAGTTTTCGAGTTTTTTACTAAGTTTTCTTCCAGGATCTGTTGCAAACTCCTATATGCCGTGAATAACACACTGATGAAGAAACTCAACAAGTTCTGACCAAAATCGGGAAAAGTAAACCGGCATTGACACAAATTCGGTGTAAAAATTAAAAGGGGGTTGAAATGTAAAATACAGATAGGAAAAAGGAGATAAACAGGGGAAAAAGGAGATAAACAGGGAATAAGGAGATAAAGACAGGAAAAATGTCAGATCTAAAAAAGAGGTAAAACGAAAAAATAAAAAGTTTAATTTGCAAGGATAAGGGCTTCTCCCCGTGAGAAGTTAACTTCTCTAATTGAGCCTTCAACAGTCATTTGATCTCCTAAAATTCCAGTAAGCTGGATTGAGTTGCCTTCAACAAAGATCCTTGCTACGGAATCCATAATTCTCTCACGCTCATCTCCACGAAGCAAGAACACATTAAGTTCACACATTTTTTTCTTTCTCCTTATAATTCATTTTATATTTTTCAATTTTGTTGGTATAAATTCAGTATAATAATATATTCTATGCCGTGGTATTAGCACTTTACTACATGCGCTACTGCATGCATTAAATTGTTTTTATGCCATCCATAGCTATAGCTATTAGTGAGCCTGATAGATAAGAAGCTTCCGAAAACTTCTAAGAGGAAAACTCAGGGATAGGAAAACTCAGGGACAGTTCATCAGTTTTGCAATGGATAAGTTCTTTTCAAGTCCCAGGTCTTCGGCAACACACTCACATTTAGTCAGAAGCATGTACGCAATTGGCCCAAAATTGTGCTCGGATAAAGTTTCGTAATTGGCCATGCCCTTGCTGATAATAAGAGTCGCATCTTTCATTGCCTGAAGAAGTTCGGCTGGAGCTTCCTCAATAAGGACACCTACGGCATTTGAACCGGTTGTCAGGACTCTATCGACTTTAGTATCAATTTCGAACTCTTTGATCTCTTCTAAAGTCACGTCTGTCAGAATGGGTCCACCCCGGACTACGAGCGTGATCTTTCCACCGAGTTTCTTGATGATCTCAAAAACAAGCGTATCAAAGAGAATTTCTCCGCAATTGTCGGCAATGTAAACAACGTCCTGCATGAGCCCGAGCATTTTGGGAGTGTCATCCACATCAAGCCCGTGTTCGAAGTATTTCCGAAAAGCAGCCTCAAATTTGTCTTCACTGGCATCAAAACCCATAATTCCGAAATCAAAGTAATTCGCAACCACGGATGCCAGCACTGCTCGCCTGAAAAGTTCCCCGTTGTCTGGAGAGTTTTCGTAAATCTTTTCTTTTGCTACAGGCAGGACTTTCAGCGCAGCCTGGTCGATAAGTTTCTTTGTTACCGAATAAGGGTCATTGTCTCCCAGAACCTCGTAGCATTTTCTGTGAACTTTGGTGGCTACGGAAGCAGATACCACATCGGGACTGTAGTTTTTGGTCACAACTTCAAGGCATTCCTTGATGGTCTTGCTTATGAGGTCTTCATCGTCCGTAGAAAGTTTAGACTGAAAATGTACTCTTGAAAGCAGGCAATAGGTACAGCGTGGGTTCATCTTCATAGAAACATTTCCTGTTTTTTGATTCGAAAATAGGTTTTGCCAGATTGCTATAGATATTTGCGGCAAATATGATAAGAATTTATTCTTCTGATAGAGTAGATATTTAAAAATGTAACTGAAACTGAAGCATAGAAAAGTCTAAAAAAGTCTAGAAAAATCTAGTAAAGTCTAGAAAAATCTAGTAAAGTCTAGAAAAATCTAGTAAAGTCTAGAAAAATCTAATAAAGTCTAGAAAAATCTAGTAAAGTCTAGAAAAGTCTAAAAAAGTCTAGAAAAATCTAGAAAAATCTAGAAAAGTCTAAAAGAATGACTGAAGAGAAAATATATTAA
This sequence comes from Methanosarcina sp. DH1, assembly GCF_020804205.1. Classification (NCBI taxonomy): domain Archaea; kingdom Methanobacteriati; phylum Methanobacteriota; class Methanomicrobia; order Methanosarcinales; family Methanosarcinaceae; genus Methanosarcina; species Methanosarcina sp. DH1. The sequence goes on from NZ_WJBJ01000005.1 coordinate 25,994, forward strand.
GGATGTTCTTTCTCATTTTTATGATATTTTAGGGGTCTGAGCGGATTTCCCTACCTGGGCTATCTATTGTTCCTGCTTTCAAGGCTGCTGCTTTTCAGAGAGCTCAGGGCTTTTTTATAGACTAATTTTCAGAATCATTGTTTCAAAAGCAGTTTGAACCTAAATTACATACTTTCCATATTAAGACTATTGAGGTGACACGAAAATGAACTGTGGAGATTTGAAAATGGGTCAGGTCCTTCGTTGCGAAGCATGTGGTTTTGAACTTCAAGTAGTAAAAGAGTGCGGAGATGTATCCTGCTCTACCGATGCATGCTGTACCGGCAATGTAACATGCTGTGGAGAACCAATGAAATTAAAATAATAAGTCCAGTAAATAAAATAACAAAAACAGGAGTGAAGATTCCAAAATATTTTGAAGTAGTATAAATCCCGGGAAAGTTAAGGAAAGTCTGCAAAAGGATGGTAAAGATGAGCCCGGAAGAATTTCTTTGTTCAGGGCTTTTCTGGAATCTCAAAGTTCAATAGCGTATTTTTTGCTGTCTTTTTTCTTTCATTTTTCCCAGGAAACCCTGGATCAGCCTGGTCGATAAATATGAGCTGAAAAACCAAACCAGCAGAGCAATGACAATTGAAAGGCTCCAACTGTTAAGGTGCTCCATGCAGAAGGCAGCAGTGAGCACGCATATAGTGCAGCCTATCATCCCTGCGCTAGCTCCGAGGGCAATGTCAGAAGCTTGCTCAGAACTTCCGAAATGTCCTGCCATTATAACAGCAGCTACCATAACCGCTGGAAAAGCTGCAAAAACTCCAGCAAAAGATTTTGAAGGGATTATCTGCAGCATGATATAACAGGCAGCAACAGCAGTTCCCCCGAAGACGAACCTGAGAGCAAGGTCTTTGAAATCTAATTTCATGATATACCTCCTTATTGCAACTTTTCTAAAAGAACTATTAAAACATTTTAAATTTTCCTTATCAATACTATTTTTATCCTGAAAGCGAGAAGAAACCTTCCTCGTTAGATCCGGTTTACCATATCGAGTAAAGAAGGGATGATAGCCGTCAACTACCTCACCTTCTCTTGTATTGATTCTGCATAGTTATTTCTGCTTTCCCGTCTTGCTGTCATCAACAGTTATAGAAAATGATATGTCGACCTGCCGAATCAAGGTTCCAAAATTGTTTCGCGTTAACTACGTCGATTGTACTCCCTCATTTATTGTAAAACTTAACGGGAAAAGGGCCCGGTGAATCATTGCCCAAAAGTTAACAGGAAAATTCACCTCGATGATAGGTCTAGGAATCTCAGTTCGTAGAGTTCAGCAGATATATAGAATATGTACGCTGGCCAGTATTGTCTCCACTAAACTTTTACATCGGCGATGCACATTTTTCTTAATTTCTACTAAAAAGATCATTAGATTGATTGTTGCATTGCTGACGTTGACGCCTGATTATCTTTTTCTACTACATTAAACCTGATAGTGAATTCTGTACCCTGCGCCCGCTTAAGTTCGAGTCTTCCATCAAGCTGGTCAACAAGGATATTCACTAACTGTAAGCCAAGTGACTCGGTGCATTCTAATTCCAGATCCTCTGGAAGTCCTTTGCCATCATCAGAAATTTTCAGGCTGAAAAGGGACATATTCTTCTCTTTATTCGTTTTATTCGTCTCTTTGTTCGTCTCTTTGTTCGTCTCTTTGTTCGTCTCTTTGTTCGTCTCTTCCCTGCAGAGCTGGATACGAATTTCTCCTTCATGCTTTTCAGTGAATGCATGCTTGAGGGAATTCGAAACTAACTCATTAACAATTATTCCTAATGGGACAGCAGTATCCATATCAAGGAAAGTGTCTTCTTCCAGATCCATGCTCAGACTGATATTCTTACTGCTAAGGCTGTAAGTCTTGAAAAGGTTTTCAGCTAGTTTTTTAAGGTATGCCGAAAAATCCAGTGTATCGGTCCCTTCTCCTTTATAGAGTTCCTCATGGATAAGGGACATTGAGATTACCCTGTTCTGGCCTTCCCTGAAAGCCTCTATAACATTTCCGTCCTTGAACTTCTCAGCCTGGAGGTCCAGCAAAGAATAAATTATCTGTAAATTATTTTTGATTCTGTGATGAATCTCTTTTATCCTTGCTTTATCCATTTTTTCCAGAGCTTCTTCAGCCTTTTTACGCTCAGTAATATCAGTGAGCATGCTCATCGCGCCCATAAACTTACCATCTTTATCAAAAAGGGATTTAGCATTTATGAGTACCCATAAGGGTGAGCCATCCTTACAGAATAATTTCAATTCGTAACTCTCATTGATACCCTGCAGTCTCTTTTCCAGATTCTGTTTGAGGATACTCTTACCTTCTTCATCGACAAAATCCCATACTGGTCTGCCAATACCTTCTTCCAGAGTGTATCCAAGCATATCTGTCATTTTCTTATTCGCGTAGGTGATTATGACTTCATCATCAATTATGAGTATACCTTCGTTTGCTGTCTCAACGATGTTGCGGTACTTTTCCTCACTTTCCCGAAGCTTTTCTTCTGCCTTTTTGCTTTCGGTTATCTCTCTGGCAATGACTGAGATAGCAGTTAACTTTCCAGAGGCATCAAAAACCGGAGAAAAAGTTACTGAAACATTTATTATTGTGCCATCCTTTCTTAACCGTGAAGTCTCATAATTATGAATTATTTCTCCCTTTTTAGCCCTCTCAGTTAATTTTTTTGTTTCTTCACTTAAATGAGGTGGAGCCAGGATGGATCCGGTCATTCCAAGAATTTCTTCCGCCGAATAACCATAAACCTGCTCTGCTCCTTTGTTCCAGCTTGTAATAACACCCTCAAGAGACAGAGTACCAATAGCATCATTCGAGGATTCCACAATATTCGCTAAGTTCTGAATTTTCTCTTCTGCTTTTTTATGCTCAGTAATATCCTGGACTATTCCCTTCGCTCGAACAGGAATATTATTCTCATCATAAATGACTTCGCCCTCCACATGGACATTGCACACTTCCCCACCAGCCAATACAATCCTGTAATCCATACCAGACGACTTTTCGTTTAAAGCTTTCTTGACAGCACTATACACAAAATCTCGATCATCGGGATGTATATAATTTAAAAGTTCATCGTAAGTTGCGCCTGATTCTTGAGGATTACGTCCAAAAATATGATATAACTCATCAGACCAGTACACTTCACCAGTTGCAAAATCCCAATCCCAATTTCCAATGTGAGCCATCTTTTGAGCTTCGGCAAGACCCTTTTCACTTTCTTTCAACGAGATATAAGCTTTCTCAAGCTCTTCTGTACGCTCTTTAACCAGGTTTTCCAGGTTGTCCAGTGTTTCTTTCAACCTGGCTTCTGCTTCTTTTCTTGCAGTAACATCCCTAATAATCGCCGCAAGTTTTCCATTTTCAGGACTAAATGCATAAATATCAATATACTTATTCAATATCTGACTCAAAATCTCAAAATTGGTTGACTGACCTGAGAGCGCTACCTCGCCTAACTTTTCTATTGTCGAGGTGGCCGTCTGGGGAAACACTTCAAGTAAAGTCTTGCCTAACAACTCTTCCTTCTTCACACCATTATTAAGCTCATATGCGGGATTTACCTCAAGATAACGATAGTCGTAAGGTTTGCCGTCCTTATCACAAACGATTTCCGTAAGGGCGAAACCTTCTGTCATATTTGTAAAGAGCATTCGGTAGTGCTCCTCACTTTTCCGTAGAGCTTCTTCTGCCTGCTTGTGCTGAGTAATATCGGTGTGCACGCCATTCCAGATTGTTCGGCCATCGGGCAGCCTGCGCGGGCGGGAACGAAGTCTTATCCATTTAACTTGACCGTCAGGAAGCTGCATAGGCACTTCTATCTCGAAATCCGACAACTCACGAGCGCTTCGGGCCTCGGCTTTGAGGAGCTGTTGAAGATATTCCGGTAAAACCTGCCTGAACAGCGTGCTGGGATCACGCAGCACATCCTGGACATTGACGTCGTTGAGCCGCTCGATGCCTGTGCTGAAGTAAAGGAACCGGACACCTTCTTCGGGTTCATAGACACACGGATAGATTGCACTGTCCGGTAAGTTGTCACCCAGGAAGCGCAAACGTTCTTCACTCTCCCGCAACGCCGCCTCAAACTGTTTGTATTTTGTAGTTTCACGAAGTGAGAAGACCAGCCCCCCAACACCTCCACCGGAAGTCTTGACCGGTGCCAGACTCCAGTCCCAATAGGTCACCCCGCGTTCTGGCTGATCCGGGAAGACAAACGGCTTGCCCTTGTAGAAAATTTCTTTGCCGGTGTCTCGAACTGTCCGAAAGATTTCCTCAATTTCTGCGTCAGGATACAGAGCAAAATGATTCTTTCCGATTATCTCTTCTGATTTCATATGACATGTTTCGGCATAGGCTGAGTTGACCCATAAGAAATTGAATTGCGGATCGAGAAAAACCAGCATAACATCGGTGGTCTGCATGACACTTTCCAGCAGGCTTCTTTCTCGGCTAAGTGCTTCTTCTGCCTTCATTCGCTCCTGTTCTTCCCTTTTTCTATGCAGTACCTGCGTCACTGCCGGCGCAATAGATTCGAGGTCCTCCAGTTGCTCGCAGCTATAGCCGTTTTCGCGGTTTGCGACTGCAATCAAGCCCACAGTTTTCCCGTTCTGGACAAGGGGCACTCCAAGAAATGACGTTATCGGTGGACGACCTGGTGGCACGCCGATACTGTCGGGGTGTAACTGCAGATCGTTGGTAAAGAAGCTTTTTTCATTGACAATGACACTTTCGTATAAGCCGTGGACAATAAAATCAGAACTTTGATGCCCGGTCTTGTCGTCCATAAGGCACTGTTCCCATGCAAACTGGCTTTTTGTAACATTGTATAGCAGCCCATCAGTGCCCATTTCATTAATGAAACCAAACTGGCTGCCGGTAATTTCCAGGGCTACAGATAGACACTCATTTCCCAGTTCTTCTTCTGTTTTTGCCTGCACTACATTGCTGAAGATCCGATTTATTCCCTTTAAAATACGGTTGTATCTGTATATCCTGTGCTCTTCTTGCTGGCGTTCGGTGATATCATCAAACAGAGTGTATACCTGGAAAGGTTTGTCTTCTCCAGTCCGGAAAATGGGCACAGCATTAATGTTGATCCATCGATAGCAGTTCTCACGAGGATTATAAACGCCCATCACCACATTTTGCACTTTTCTCCCTGTTCGCAGGGATACCATAGACGGATGTTCAAATCCCGGAAACGGCGAGCCATCCTCTCTGATAGTAAGGTGCTCTTCGCCCATAGAAGAGCTGCCCAGGAACTCAGCCGGAGTCTTGCCAAGAATCCTCTCGGCTGCGGGATTCATGGAAATAATCTTACCGCTGGCATCCTGGTAGACTACACCTTGAAGCATGGTTTCATGTAGAATTCGATAATGTTTCTCCGACTGGAAGATATCTTCTTCCGTATGCTTGCGCTTTGTGATGTCGCTAAAGACCGCAATGAAACGATTACCTCCAATCGGGATTGCAAATACTTCAAACCACTTGTCGAGAAAAGAGTTGTATTCTTCGAAGTGCATTCCCATACCTGTGCGAACAACCTCTCCGTAACGATCTAGACATTTCTGCTCGACGATAGGGAGTAGCTCTTTGATGTGCCGACCGATAACCTGTTCTCGCTTCAGACCTGAATGCTTCTCATACGCGAGATTGACATCAAGAATGATATTGTCGATAGGCCGACCTTTCTCATCAAAAACTATCTCACCAACCTGTACTGCCTGTTCAATCAAATTGAAGAGCTCTTTGTACTTTTCTTCGCTCTCCAAAGGCTTTTCTTCGATTTCTTTCTGGTCGCTTATGTCAAATCCAGAAACGTTTACACGTTCTTGCTCGGGTGAGGGATGAAAAACAACCAGGTATATTCTTTTTCCTACTTTAACTTCCATTTTTTCCGGGTTATTCCGCGAAATTACCCGTTGCACCTGGTCTCTGATATTCGAAGATAGTTTTCCTCCGATTTTCACATCCCACTCATTCAATAAGGGTTCACCGGCTTCATTTGAGTAAAGAACAGTACCATCCTTATCGATAATAAGAACAGGATTCGGGTTTATTGCTTGAGACTGCTCTTTTTTCGTTTTCATTTTCCCCTAAAGTCTCCCTCTGTTATGCAATAAAATGCAATCTTTAGTGATAACTAAATAAATTAAATAGTAACTAAATAAATTTAATGATAACTAAATAAATATATATTTTGATTTTTATACAGTAATTATTTGTGGATATCCTCATAATATTCTCATAATATTCCCATAAAAACCAATGCGGTCTTGAGTTGAAAATCATCTTATCCATATGGAATAGTGAAGAGCCTTTATTCTACACAGGAGTCAAAATTATCGAGATGAAGTGTTTAGAAACAAAAAAAATTTAGAAATAAAACAAAAGATGGAATACGAAACAAAGATCCTCTTTCATCTTCTATTTTAAGCTTTTAAGAGTAGATCGGAGTCCCAATGTTTGCAGTTACTTCTTTGAGACCTCTGGCCAGCTTTTTAGCAATCGGGCCTGGCTTTCCATCTCCAATCAGTCTTCCATCTACCTTGATAAGCGGGGCCATTTCAGCCAGGGTGCCGGTGACAAATATTTCATCTGCCGTGTAAAGGTCAAATAAACCCAGGTTTGCTTCGATAGTTTCGTATCCCATCTGGTCCAGAACTTCGATGACTGTAGCTCTGGTTATTCCTTTTAGATTACTGATTGTCAGGGGAGTATAGACCTTACCATTCTTGACAACAAAGATGTTGTCTGCCGAACCTTCACACACAAAGCCATTCTGGTCCAGGAAAATGGCTTCATCTCCTCCTTTTTCATTGGCTTCAATCTTTGCCAGTATGTTGTTCAGGTAGTTCAGAGATTTGATATTCGGGGATAGAACGTCAGGTGCATTTCGCCGGACACAGACGCTAACTCCTGTAATTCCTGCTTCGTAGCGGTTGCCATACATAGCTCCCCAGCCCTGAGCTATAACAATTATATTTGGTTTTTCACACTTGCGAGGGTCAAGCCCAAGGTCTCCAATTCCTCTTGAGACTACAAGACGGACATAAGCATCTTTGAGGTTGTTTTTCCTCAGGGTTTCAAGGATTACCTCAGTCATCTCATCCTTTGTGAGATAAATATCCATTGCAATTGCCTTTGCTGAGTCATAAAGCCTGTCAACATGTTCCTTTAACTTAAAGACAAGTCCGTTATACGCCTTTATACTTTCAAACACTCCGTCGCCATAGAGAAAACCGTGGTCATAGACCGAAACTCTGGCTTCGGACCTGGGGACAAAGTCTCCATTAATATAAATCAGTAATTCGCTCATGTATAAACCACCATGTTTGAAGCTTTAATCAAATCTGAACTTAATATATTTTTATACTCTTTTGTCTTACAAATTTATTTCTCCTGATAAGCCTCATTTCTCAAGATAAGACTCATTTCTCCTGATAAGTCTCACTTCTCAAGATAAGTCTCACTTCTCAAGATAAGTCTCACTTCTCAAGATAAGTCTCACTTCTCAAGATAAGTCTCACTTCTCAAGATAAGTCTCACTTCTCAAGATAAGTCTCATTTCTCAAGGTAAATCTCACTTCTCACGATAAGCCTCAATTTCCAGCCTTTTCATCTGAACATGGACGTATCCTTTGCCATCAGGCGGATAACTCTTTACAAAAAGAGTTACAAGTTCACTTATAAAATCCTCTTTCAATTCGTGAGGTACCTGCTGTATATAGGGGTGCCAGGTTGAAGCAATCCAGGCAAAAAGTGCACTATCTCCTTGAAGAGCCATATCTTTTGAGATCAATTCCAAACGCTTAATTGAAAAACCTGCTTCTTTGAGCCATTTACCGTATTCTTCAGGTCCGTAAAAACCGTATGGAAATACAAAATCCCTGAAATAAGAACTCCATTTTTCGTTTTCAAGCATATAGTCAAGAATTTTGAGGATTTCTGCAGCGTTTCCTCTCCCTCCAAGCTGGGCTAGAAATACTCCGCCGGGTTTGAGGCTTTTCCAAAAACCCTTCAGAGCAGCTTCAGGAGCCTTTATCCAGTGAAGAACAGCATTGGAGAAAACAATATCAAACTCAGAATCAAAAGTAAGTTCACTTGCATTTGCTTGCATAAAAGCAAGGTTTGGAAACTTCTCTTGAGGATAATGATTCCTGGCAAAAGTAATCATCTCTTCAGATAGATCGATTCCTAGAACAGAGCCTTCAGGTAAGCTTTTTGCTACATCAGCACTAAGTTTTCCGTCCCCGCAGCCAACATCCAGAAACCTTTCATTTCCTTTCAAATTCAGCTTTGCAAGAAGTTCAAAACCCCAGTTTTTCTGAGCTGAGGAATTCGAAGAGTAAAGTTTTGGATCCCAGGAATACATAAAAACTATTTGTATTTTCTCTAGATATTTAACAGTTCTGGCTTCATTAGATCAGGAGGTTTTGTGTTAAACGTTAGAAAGTTCATGTGAAAACTTACAGGACTTATACATCAGCGTTAGGACATATATATTAGTGCTAGGACTTATACATTAGTACTTATACGTTTGAGCTAAAAAACAGTAATATAAGCCATTAATCATCTAAAGTGTAAACTTGGATCTTAGTTTTGCTGTACTTACTATATAAACGCATAATTACGATTAGTAATAAGCAGAAAACTAATTTTTTTTACATGTCCAAAAATACTTGTATTATTTTTTCACAATAATAGAATTTTTCAAAGATAATTGAACATTTACTCACAATTAAACGTTTACTCAACTGTGAGATTTATGAGAAATAGAATACCATAGACCATACAGAACACTTAAAATAAAAAAGACATCTGCAATGATTAGAAATCCACTAAAACCGAAAACAGAATAGAATGTTCCAAAAATAACATAAAATATTCCAGAAAGAATAATAAGAGCTAACCAGTATGAGTAATACCTGTGATCCATTATTAGTAATATAGGTGCACATTGTTAAATAATTTATTATGTTGAGAAAAAGAACGTATCAAAAAAGAACCTATCAAAAAAGAACCTATCAAAAAAGAACGTACCAACAAAGAACATATCAAGAACCGTTTAGAGCAAAACACTATCGCTTCGAGATTTCTTTTTCAATTTAATAAAGCCTTTTAAAACACTTATTTTAATCTCTGCTACTTTTTCCTGAGTCAGACCTGGAACACATTGTTCTACTGCCTGAACCCACCCTTATTAATTGAAGGAAGAAATTCCGGAGCTTACAAGGCTTAAACTTTCGAATAATTGATCAGAGAACATATTCTAAGTGACTTAAATCCTGGAACCTTTAAACACCAGCAGCCGCGCCTATGAGAAAAGCTAAAAGACAGGCATGGGTATAGCTTACCTTCCACAGATAGAGAATATCTTTACTAATTTAACAGTTGAGGAAAACCTTAAAATCGCTGGTTATATTCTTGAAAATGGAGAATACAGGGATCGGCTGGATTTAGCCCTTGAAGTATTTCCTGAACTTACAACGAAGCTAAAACAAAAAGGAGGTACATTGAGCGGCGGTGAGAGACAGTTTCTTGCAATAGCTTCAGTCCTTATAAAGAAGGCAGAACTTCTCATACTCGATGAACCTACAGCCATGCTTTCACCGAGATTTGCAAACGATACATTTCAGAAAATTCTGGAGCTAAAAGAAACGTTCGGACTTACGGTGCTTATAGTTGAACAGAATGTCAAAAAAGCACTGGAGATAAGCGATAATGCGTAAATGTTGATGAATGGAAGGATCGTTTTCGAAGGAAAATCCGAAGAATTACTCGGCCATGAAAAGTTTGAGAATTTCTGCATGGGAATTTAACTGATCGGTTTTGATTGCTCCCTAAACTACTATTTTCATTTTGAAAGCATTATCTCATAAGTTCGACCAACTATTATACTTATATAATACTTCTATAACAAAAAACGGAGCTCATGTGTATGGAATACTATCTGAAGGACAGCACCCTTATAATCAAAGGAGATTTCGAAGCCGTGAACACGGGCTTAAACGGCGGCCGTGCACGGGTAAAGTATCTTTTCAACAAACAGGTTCCAAGAACCTTTAATCCACCAGACCCAAGAGAATTCGTAAAAGAAGAAGCCCTGAAATTGAGTTTTGAAGAGGCTTACTTCGGCCTTCTTACAGCTGTAAAAATGGAGTACCTTCAGGTAATAGAAAATGACTATCTGACTGCTTTCATAACTGCTGGAGTGAGCAACGGCTCAGAATTCAGGGCAAAAGTAGGAACCATAAATATAATTCTGATCTCAAAAGTAAGGCTATCCGAGACAGCTCTTCTCGGAGCGATAATCACAGCCACAGAAGCAAAAGGGCTTGCTTTGCTTGAGAAAGGCTACACTTTCCTGGGCACCAATACGGATGCAGTGATTGTTGCTTATGAAATTGCCTCAAAACCTGGCCTGGAAAATGAGGAAAGACAGGAAATTCCTTACGCAGGTTCAAGCACGGATTTTGGAAAAAAGATTACTGAAGCCGTTATAAAAGGAGTAAAAGTAGGGCTTGAGCTACGGGGAGAATAAAAAATAAAGCTGCTTTTTCAAGAAAGGGACCGAAAACTAAAAGCCAGTCACATTTTTCTGAAGATAAATGTAAAGTTGGCCAAATTCCACTGGAGTCAGAAAACTTCCGTGAGATTTGAACCCGATCATAAAAACCTGAAACCCAGAACTGAAAGCTATAAATTGTTTACTACTTCCGAACAGAGTTAAACTTGATTATTCAGTTTTTCGGCAGTCTTATAAGCATCATAGATTCCATAGGCCCATGTTATCGGATAGGTAATAAATCCGATAAGGACAAGGCACAGAAGAACATTTATTACCTGTATGAAAATAAGCAGCAATCCCTTCTTAATTTCGCCATTATAAATTTGGCCCAGTCCTGAAAAAAAGAACGAACCTACGGCAGCGAGTCCCGGGTTTTTCATAACTTTTGCTTTTTGTCCCTTAACATCGATTTCAACATTCTTCACCTGAGTATTCTGGTTTTGAGAATTTATTGATTCCATATTATTTACCCCCTCAAATTTCTATGATTTACAATTCATTTACATTTTTAGAAAAACTAACAATGATTAGTTTCTTTTTTGGCGTTATATATTCAATTGACAGAGAAGCATATAAAATTATTCAAAATGTGCACAAAAAAGACTGAAATAAATCCATAGAAAACTGGCGACTACTATTTCCGTCTTTGACGGCTCAAAGGAATTTAGGAACGCAGAAACGCTGTACTTCACATGGAACTAAGTACAGCAAATATAACTGTTGATTGAACCAGAACAATTCTTCACTACACTCAATCAGACAAAGAAAGAAGGAGTCAAACAAAAGCCATAGAAAATAGAACTAAAGGATTCTTAAATACAAATATCAGAAAGAACAGTATCAGAAAAACCAATTAAAAACAGATTATGAAAAGTAAAGTATTATAAGGTGAGTATGGCAGCGATCCAGAGTTCCCGAAGGCTCGCACACTTCAGTACAGTAAGGAACGCGGGCAGGCTTATCTACTGTGTTCGGGATGGGTACAGGAGTTACACTGCCGCTATGGCCGCCAGACTCAACCTATAAGTGGGATTATGAAATGAAGTCATGTATAGTGCTGCATACTGRATTTCGCCTGGACYKGATTAGGAAAGGAACGGATGGTTAGTTAACGCGGACTGAACACCTCGTTGCCTTGGTGCTTACATCCCGTTTCTATCAAACCGGTCTTTTACCGGAATCCTTAATGAGGTCTCTTTTTAGGTTAGATTTCGAGCTTAGATGCATTCAGCTCTTATTCCGAAGCGCGTAGCTGCCCGGCGATGCCTTGTCAGACAAACGGTACACCAGTGGCGCCGCTGCTTGGTTCCTCTCGTACTAAAAGCAGCTTACCCGCAGACCTCGAACACCTCTAGTAGATAGTAACCGACCTGTCTCACGACGGTCTAAACCCAGCTCACGATCTCCTTTAATAGGCGAACAACCTCACCCTTGGCCGCTGCTGCACGGCCAGGATGGAAAGAACCGACATCGAGGTAGCAAGCTGCCGGGTCGATATGTACTCTTGCCGGCAACGACTCAATTATCCCCGGGGTAACTTTTCTGTCATTTTTGGCCCCCACCAAGGAGGCTCAAAAGTTCGCTAGAACCGACTTTCGTCTCGTCATCCACTGCTATGCTGAATAACGTCAGGCTGACTTATGCTCTTGCACTCTTCAGTGAGTTTCCGACCCACTTGAGTCAACCATTGCGCGCCCTTGATATCTTTTCAAGGGCGTCCCGCCCCAGGCAAACTGCCCACCTATCGGGGTCCTCTTCGCAGAGTTAGGGTCGTAGTCCCAGAAGGGTAGTGTCCCAATTGCGGCTCCACGGATGCTGGCGCACCCGCTTCGATGCCTCCTACCTACACTGTACATCCAGAACCACAACCCAACGACAGGCTGCAGTAAAGCTCCACGGGGTCTTCACTTCCCCCTAGAGGTCTCTAGACTGTGCACTAGAATGTAAGCTTCACCGGATTCCAGTTAGGGACAGTGGGGCTCTCATTGATCCATTCATGCAAGTCGCCAATTAAGCGACAAGGTACTACGCTACCTTAAGAGGGTCATAGTTACCCCCGCTGTTTACAGGCCCTTCTTCCCGTTGAAACGGGGTTTCAGGTACCTGCACTGAGCAGGATTCAGAGATTGTACTAGCCCTTACGGGTTTGCAATCTCCTATGTTGGTATTAGACAGTTAGAGCCCCCTGGTCACTGCGACCTGCTGTCTTCACAGCAGGCACTCCTTATCCCGAAGTTACGGAGCTAATTTGCCGAATTCCCTTAACTGAAGTACTCCGACACGCCTTAGCCTTTTCAGCTAGGGGCACCAGTGTCAGATCTTGGTACGGACATTTAGCGGCCTTTTCACGGGTCCCTGGGTGCAGCCGACTTGAGCCATTACAGATT
>NZ_WJBJ01000005.1:39016-88760 GCF_020804205.1 Methanosarcina sp. DH1
AGTTCGACGTCATGAGTAACAATAATAATCGTCTTACCTTCTCTTTGGTGAAGCCCATCCAGAAAATCCAGAATATAATCACCAGTCTTGCTGTCCAGGTTTCCTGTAGGCTCATCTGCCAGGATTATAGGCGGGTTTACAGCCAGGGAACGGGCTATTGCAACTCTCTGCCTCTGTCCGCCTGAAAGCTGGGAAGGAAGGTTTCCTTTCTTATTTGAGAGTCCGACAATGTCAAGCAGATATGAGGCTTTTTCTCGGGCTATATTTCTATCCTCTTCCTGAAATTCCATAGGTAAAAGCACGTTTTCTTCAGTATTGAGGGTTGGAAGAAGATTGAAACTCTGGAATATGAAGCCAATCATTTTTCCTCGGATAATGGCGAGTTCGGATTCATCAAGTTCTGAGATATCTTTAGAATTCAGGCAAACTGTGCCTTTTGATGGCATGTCCAGACAGCCCAGCAGATTCATCATCGTACTTTTTCCACTTCCACTGGGACCAAGAATGATCAGAAATTCACCTTCGTAAATTTCAAGATTTATTCCTTTAAGGGCTGCAAACTCAACCTCCCCCATCTGATAAATTTTCCACACATTGATTAGTTTGATAAGAGGCTCATCTTTGTTTTGAGAGATCTTTCCCGCATTGGAATTATTAACATCACTGTTTCCGGAATTAACGTATGGATTGTATTTTAAATCCCCAACTGAGCCATTCTCATCGGCACCATTCTCGGATTCTTCATAGAAACTTGCCTTTCTTTCTAGCGAATCAACAAGTTTTGAGACATTCAGTTTTGATTTGAAAGAATCTATTATTTCAGTAAGCGTCATACATATCCCCTAAAAAGTTAGTTGCCTCTGAACTGAATTTTTTCAAAGAACCTGAATTGGATTTTCTTTTTTTATAATATACGTTATCCCATAAATTATTTTATGATGATCTGAAGACCCTTTCTTATAACCATAACTGAAGACTCTTTTTGTGACCGGACATGAAGACTTTTGTGACCAGGCATGAAGACTTTTTTGATCTAAACAAAAACTCTTTTGTGAACTGTTATAGATTAGGGCTTACGCAGTTGAACTGAAAAATCAACCGCAGCAAACCGCTAACTGTTTAAAACGGGACCTTAATCCACAGTCTTTGCTGTAATTGATTCTGTTTCTCAAGTGCGTAAGTCCTAGTGAACTGTTATAGATTAGACATTTTATCTGTAATTTCTGATCCTGATGCTGTTTTTGAAAACTCTTTATTTTTCTTGAATATTTTATAGACCCTGAGAAGCAGGAACCCGGAAAGCAGAAATGCCAGAAAGTCCGCTGCCGGGAAAGCTGCCCAGACTCCATTCAGTTGATAGAACCGGGGAAGGAGGGTAACAAGAGGAATCAGAAAGAGAAGCTGCCGACTAATGGAAAGAAGGAACGCAGGTTTTGCTTTTCCCAGGGCCTGGAACAGGATTGATGTGATCACATTCATGCCTACCAGAGGCATCCCCAGAAGCATGATAGTCATAGCTTTTTTTCCGATCTCCAGATATTGCGGGTCTGCACTGAATAAGCCGAGAATTTGTTCTTTTAAGAGTAAAATGATCAGCAGGCCAAAAATTCCAATAGCCGTTGTCGCTGCGAGCGATAATTTCACAGCTTCGGCTATCCTTTCATATTTTTTTGCTCCGTAATTAAACCCGACAACCGGTTGCAGGCCAAAGCCCATACCCAGAAGAGACATGAAAATGAAGGAGTTAACCTTTATTATTACACCAAAAACGGCAATTGCGCTATCTCCTCCATAAGTTGCAAGTGCATTGAACACAAAGATCATCATGACACTGTTCGAGCACTGCATTACAAAAGAACCAATACCAATAGCCCCAATTTCCTTATCAATTTCCAAATCGGGTTTCAAGGTTTCTGATCTGAAATGAACAGCCCCTTTTCCTTTGAGGTAGTACAGCAGAAGCCAGATCGAAGCTACCGCCTGTGATATTACAGTTGCAATTGCAGCTCCTTTTACACCCATTCCAAAACCAAGCATAAAAAGCGGGTCAAGGAAGATATTGAGGCCGCCTCCTACAAGCATAGCATTCATTGCAAGGCGGGCGTTTCCTTCAGACCGGACAATATTCTGAACAGCCACTCCAAAGACAAAGACAGTTCCTCCCAGTATTATATATTTAAGATATTCTCTGGCATATGGCATGACACCAGCAGTTGCTCCAAAAACCTTCAAGATCGGATCAAGATAATAAATACCTGGGATAGCTATAAGCACACTTAATATTAAACTCAGGGAAAAAACATTTCCAAGTACTCTTTCGGCTTTTTCATTTTCTCGGGCTCCAAGGGCACGTGAAATTATGGAAGAACCTCCTGTCCCAAGCACAATTCCAAAAGCCATCACCATCATCTGGATAGGAAAGGCTATCGAAAGTCCGCCTATGGCCTGGACGTCATCTGCTCCATAGGCCATTCCCACGAAAAAGGTGTCCACTACGTTATAAATAGCCTGGACCAGCATTCCAATGACAATCGGGGCTGAGAGCTTAAACAGGAGCTTCTTTATGTTATCTTTGCCGAGAAACTCACTTTTTTCATCCATATTTTTTTATCTCCACCGTTTTTCACCTCAATCATCTGACCTGTCAGATGGAGGCTCGAATCCAGGCTCAAAAAGTTTAATAGCAGCTTTATGAATGAGCAGCCTGAAGATTTCTTTTTCTTCAAAGGTAAAATCCGAAAAGAGAATCTCTGTAAAAGTCATCAACTTTTTAAAAATGATATCTCTCATTTCTTTTCCTTTTTCAGTCAGGTAAACCCTGTAAGCTCGAAGGTCACTTTCGTCTCTTTCCCTGTAAACGTAACCTTCTTTTTCCAGATTCTGGACTGCTCTGGCACTTGTTGCTTTGCTAACTTTCAGTTCCTTTGCAAGAGTTTCCTGGGATACTCCATCTTTGTGATACAAAAACAGTAAAAACTCAAACTGTCCGCTTCCGACCCTGTAAGCTTCGAGTTCCTTTACCATGTAAGCCAGATGGCTCCGGTATATGTAGGCAATAGGGCCTAATATTTCTCTTGGGTCTGTTTCTCTTAAGTTTCTGTCTCCTGGATTTTCCATAATTTTATCCTTCACATTTTATGAGCTGGATGTCTGTTTTTTAAATACACCATTGTGAAAATCGTTACAAATGAAACTGATCCGACCTCTATAGGCTTGTGAGGTATATAATAGTTCCGAGTGAAACTAAAATTAGATGCAAAATAACTGGTGTTAGTATATATACTCAGAGGGGAAGTAACTTTTATCCCAAGAATAAATATTTATTTACAGGTTTTCTATAGCAAATGAATTTCTTTAAGGTGAAAAAATGGGAAGTAAAGACCTGATACAGGATCATCAGCAGATAGAAAAGATTCTCTCAAAGGCAAAGTTCCTTCGTCTCGCCCTCTCGGACTCAGACAAACCTTACATTATCCCAATGGCTTTTGGATACAAAGATAACAAAATTTATCTTCACTGTTCCAGCAAAGGCAAGAAGATCGATATCCTTAACAGAAACCCCAGAGTCGCTTTCGAAGCCGATGCTGAAGCTGAAATCATCACCAGTGAAGACATCTGCAAATATAATGTCCGTTACAGGAGTGTTGTAGGGAACGGACAGGCACGGTTTGTTGAAGATTATGATGAAAAAGTAGAGGGGCTTACTGTCCTGTCTGAACATTACGGGAAAAAAGGGCCTTTTGAGTTTGAAGAATGGAAAGTTAACAGGCTGTGCATAATTAAGATTGAGATTGAGGGAATGACAGGGAAACAGCATGGATTTTAACTGAAACAGCAAGATTTCTGTAAAAATCAATCGGTTCTTCAATTTCTGCTTCTCATTTTCTGCTTCTTTTTTTTCTGATTTGAAATTTTTTAATATTTATATGAGCAAGTTAATACATTTATGATATTTTTAAACCAGATGATACGCAAAAGCACTTAAAACCAGCCTGATTAAAGAAAAAACAATTGAAATCATTGAAAAGGCCACAAGATATACATTTAGAGCCAGTATCTCTGCAAAAAGGCCGGAAAAGTCAGCATTGAAAACGAGAGCAACCAGATTTATCAGCAAAATGAAAAAGAGTATGGTTACAAAACCCCTGCCTGCTCCTTTAAGGTCTTCTTTGCTCAGGGCCATATGTGAAGAGATTGCGATTGCCAGGGCAAAATAAATCCAGAAGTTGAGAGAAAACAGGTTTTCTAACGAGAATATGCTTTGAAAGAGACCTGCGGTAAGGGCAAAGATTTTTGTCAAAATATACTGGTCCGGCTGGGCGGGCTCAAGAGTCAGATAATCGGCAACCCTTGTAAAAGAATCCGGCAGCAGCAGTTTCATGCCGATGATAAGAGCTACGGTCCCGCTGAAGATCGGGCCCATGCCTATGAAAAAGTTTCCTATATTCTGGTAGAGGCTTTTCGGGTTCCAGCTGTGGTTGACGTATCCAAGGGTTCCGTCCTTTTCCTTGTGGGAAAACAGCTTGAGTTTAGTTATTTTATGCCTGAATACATAGCACATCAGCAGGTGGCCAAGTTCGTGAATCGGAGTGCCTATCCAGGCTGTAACCAGAATTCCTTTCCTGCCAAAAGCTCTCTGGACGTAAAAGTTAGCCCGGTTCTCAAGAAGGCCGAGTATCATCCCGACAAGAATCAAAGAGCCTGTGACATAGAAGGTGTCAAACAGGCTTACCCGAAAAACAGTAAGAAATGTATTTTCCATTTTGGACTCCTTTTTATAACTTCAGGAGAAGTTTTGGCTTTGAATTGACCCGAGATTGAATTTCACAGTTAGCTTACAGGTCAGCTTAAAGGTCAGCTTAAAGGTCAGCTTAAAGGTCAGCTTAAAGGTCTAGCTTACAGGTCAGCTTATAAGTTAGCTTATAGGTCAGCTTACAGGTTAGCCTATAGGTTAGCTTTTTATAATAAAGTGGCTGAAGAAAATATAAACTTCGCGCCTGTCACATACAAAATAAAAAAAGCTGAAAGAAGTTTGAAAAAGTGAAATACCTTCTCTTTCAGGAACAGTCAATGGCTACATCCAATAATCCTTTTCATAAAATTTCAAGATCTTCCTGGCCTGCAAGATCAAACCAGACAGGGGTTTTGTCTTCAGGGTCGCAGTTATAGTTTATTGTTATTTCTTCATCTTCCTGAATATCACTTATACAAACATATTTTAAAAGGCTGTTATCGAAGTCTTTGTAATACCTTGCATTCGGGTTGTATGAGTGATTATAAAGGGAACCATAGCCCAGCGCGATAGCTGCATCTCTTGAGTCAGGACCCCAGGCGAAATAATAATTATAGAGCTGGGTAAGCTCAAGTGAGTCTATCTCTTCAGCAGGTAAAACTATGACAGGACAGGTTTCTATTACCTCTCCTTTTTTAAAATTCCGCTGTGCAAACACACCTCTACCTTTTCCAGGTGAGTCTTTAACACTTATCGATAACATATGACCGTATCCCATAAAATTTAAAAATTACTGGCAAACTGTATTATTATGTCTAGAAAGATGTAATTTATAGGTTTCCCTTCAAAATTCTTAAAAATATAGGAACAGAGTCCTTTTTGGTTTTCGAGAATAGAGAGCATAAATCATTTTGTCTCAATCCAGGCATGAGTCCAGGTCTATCCTCTGGATTACCTGGTGAGCTTTCCTCCAAGTCCTGACCTTGAAAACAAAAAAATCGAAATATGAATTAAAACAGTTCTTAGCGGACCTTTGCTTTTAATGAACGACCTTTTTTCTGGTTCGGTCCCAGCTCCAGGGCTCATCAAGGATATTGACATTAACCTTTTCTACCCCTTCCGCACTCAGGACCTTTCGCCGGATCTGTTCCTTAAAGTACTCGATCATAGGGCAGGCGCTTGTTGTCAATACAAGGTTTACGTCTACATTTGGTCCGTCGACTATTATTTCCTTTACCAGTCCCATTTTGACAATATCCATCCCCACCCCAGGGTCGACCACGTCTTTTAGCAGGGAATAAATTTGCTCATCCTTAAGCGCTGCTCCTTGTGGAGTTTTTCCATGTCCGGAAACTAACTCTTCATGTGCCTGGAACTTGTCTTCTAGCCTGCTCAGCCGGTCAAGTATCTGGCTTATTACAATAAGTCCTGGATCAGGCAGCTTATCATGGTCAAGTTGACCTGCAGAAACCGAAGGATGTGTTTCTGCAATCCTTGCAGGGACTCCCACAACAGTAGCTCCGGCTGGAACTGGCCGGATCACAACCGAGCCGGCGCCTATTTTAGCGCCCCTTCCAACAGTAATTGGGCCAAGTACAGATGCTCCTGAACCAATAACCACGTCATTTTCAATAGTAGGATGACGCTTTACCTTTTCCAGAGCTGTCCCGCCTAACACAACTCCCATATATATCAAAACGTCATCACCTACCTCAGCCGTTTCTCCAATCACAACCCCGGACCCGTGATCTATGAAAACTCGCCTTCCAAGCTTTGCCCCGGGATGGATTTCAATACCTGTTAACATCCTGGAAATGTGAGAGAGCAGACGGGCCAGAAAATAAAAATGTCTCTCCCAGAAAAAATGAGATACCCGATGTATCCAGACAGCGTGCAGGCCCGGATAGCAGCAGATTACCTCAAGCGTAGACCTTGCTGCAGGGTCTTTCTTAAAAACAGTCCTGATATCTTCCCTGATTCCCATTCGAAATCTTCCGGTATTAATTGTCAAATCAATCGGTCGGCCAGCCTCAGACGAATCAGTCAAACTGTTGCTGATAAATCAGTCAAACTGTTGCTGATAAATCAGTCAAACTGTTGCTGATATATTGGTCAAAAGTTGCTGACAATCAGTCAAAGAGGTCAGTGCTCAGATAACGTTCTCCCGTATCCGGCAAGATAACAACAATCGTCTTCCCGTTCATTTCTTCCCTGGCTGCGACATGCAGTGCAGCATATGTAGCAGCGCCTGAAGATATGCCTGCAAGGATGCCCTCTTCCTTTGCCAGACGCCGGGACGTGGCAGCGGCGTTATCTCCGGTTACCTTGATCACTTCATCAACAAGATCAAGCCGGAGTACATCAGGAATAAAACCTGCACCAATTCCCTGGATTTTATGCGGGCCAGGGCTTCCCCCGCTGAGCACAGGAGATTCGGCAGGTTCGACTGCAATCGCCTTAAAAGCAGGTTTCCGTTTTTTTATTACGCTGGCAATGCCTGTGATAGTTCCGCCTGTTCCCACGCCTGCTACAACAACATCCGCTTTACCATCAGTATCTTTCCAGATTTCTTCAGCTGTTGTCCGTCTGTGAATTTCTGGATTTGCAGGGTTCTGGAATTGCTGGGCTATGAAGTAAAGTGAAGGATCGTCAGCAGCCATCTTTTCGGCTTTATTAACTGCTCCTGTCATTCCTTCCGTTCCGGGGGTTAGAACCAGCTCTGCTCCCAGGGCTTTCAGCAGTTTTCTTCTTTCTACTGTCATTGTTTCAGGCATAACCAGTATGAGCTTATAGCCACGGGCAGCGCAGACGCAGGCGAGTCCGATACCGGTGTTGCCGCTGGTTGCTTCAATAACAGTGGTACCTTTTTTGATTTTCCCTTCAAGTTCGGCTTTTTCAATCATCGCCAGCCCTATTCTGTCCTTCACACTTCCCATAGGATTAAAGGATTCGACTTTAACTAAAACATCCGCATGTAGACCTTCTGTTATGCGGTTTAACCTGACAAGAGGAGTATTACCAATTGTCCAGGTTATGTCGGAATATATTTGCCCCATACTTTTCCCGTCTCCTGCAACTTACTTTTTTCAGGTTTCATGTATTTTAATTTGAGTAGATTATATTAATAAGAATATATTAATTAGATCATATTAACTCGGTTATATTGTAAGCTGCCAATCAAGTATGTTTGTACACTCAAACCTTTTCAGGCCTCATTACAGTTTATCGGATTATTTTTCAATCAGCCTGGATGGTATTTTGAGTGGTCAGCCCTGCTGCAATATACAGCAAGATACGTCAACATACAGACAATTCATAGTAAATTCACAATTGTGAAATTAATTTTATGTTTAATATAGTTATCGAGAAGTCCCCATACTTAAAAACCGTATTTAAGAACAAAAAAGAATCCGGCAGCCGAATGTAAAAAATAGTCAAGAACTGGAAAGAAATTAAGAAACTGAATAAATTAAGAAACTGAATAAATTAAGAAACTGAAAAAACAGTAGAAGGACTAAAAACAATAATAGAGCTCTGAAAGCAGTAAATATATTGATAAAATCCTGCTTTATGCTTCAGATTTTTCATTATCTCCCGATTTGTCTTCTGTTTTATAAATGGCTTGCTCTTCCTTGACACATCCACTATTGCACTTATTTTCAATTCCTCTGGCACTTACACAGATCTCACAGATTCTTGCCACAAAATCGCTGACTTTGTTATCGATAAGGTCCTGAGCGAGTTTTTCGATCAATTCTTTCGTCTCACCCTGAAACTCAATCCTGTAGCCTCTTTTTCCCGAAATGTACTGGGAAACTGCCGACGGGGCAATCCCCAGCAACTTTGCCGACGCTGCCTGTGACTGTCCTTTTTTTACAAGTTCGATTGCAAGACTGGCCCTTATTGCAGGGACCAGATCCCACACAATCTTCTGACACGGAGTTTCCATAATTACCATCACTTATTGAGATTTTACACTTAAGAGAGAATATATTCTATGTACATATATATTATTTTCAGTAACAAAAATAATAATAAGACCCTCTGCCTGTCCTTGAAGAAGTAAAACTTACAAAAAAAATGGCTTGACTTATAACAATTTACAAAATTTCCAAAAAAATTCCGGGATTTCTCCTGCATGTATCTCTAAGTTTTTCTGTAAGATTTTACAATAAAACTTAGACCGTCACTCTTGTTATAAATATTTACAGTTGGGAAGGTGCGGGTGTGACCATTGAAAACAAGACCATTTACACGGACAACTCTACTACAACACCAGTAAGAAGAGAAGTTGTCGAAGAGATGATTCACTACCTGACCGAGAATTTAGGAAACCCTTATTCTATCTGTCAAAACGAGATTGAGCAAAATGAGATTGAGCAAAATAAGATTTAAGTGAGACTATCTGTCAAAACGAGATTGGAAAAGCAGTTAATCATTGAAGAAATAAAAAAGCTTAAAGCCAAAAGGAAAACAGTTCGGCGGCCGTAAAAGCCGAGTCAGGTATCTGCTGCACATCGGCAAACTCGACAAATGTGGTAACTTCAATTGGAAACCGAGAGATGATATTTATTCCGGACAAAAATCTGGAAACCTTTGTACCCTTTATAGAACTTATGCCATTGAAATACCGAAAACCTCATATTATTAAAAATCTTATTCTATTTTTGTGATTCTCTAAAAACGTACGGAGTTATGGACATAAACCCATCTAAGTGTTAATGGCATTGACTACATTAATATTCTCATTGCGGCTTCTAACGTTTTTAGCTGCACTGAATATATAAAAAAGAAAAATGGCATTTCCTTACAAGGTTAAAAAGTAACCCTTTGATAAGAGCCCTGACAACGAAGGAAATGTACCACTTGAAACAGTAGATATTCCACCAAAAGGACGTGTGGTTCACCTCAAAGCATATGGATTCGTAAAAGTGTTTCGGATGGTTCCAAAAAACGGAGACAAGAAACACTGGGTTACAGCTGTGCAGGAGATGGATGAATCAAAACGTGAAAACCTGGCAAAAGAAGTCATGGGAAATTGAGGAATATCATAGGGGGATAAAGCAGTTTTGTGGTGTGGAAAAATGCCAGGCATGAAAGGAAGAGTCACAAAGCGCACATATAATGTTCTCATTAAGAGCTTTCCTCATACTGGAATTACAAAGAATCAAAAGTGGAATCTTCTGGTTTGAAAATACTATGAAAATTAGAAGAGTGGCAGTGACAGCATATTTAAAGAATCGTTTATACATTGTAAATTAAAAAATATAGTTAAAAATTGAGAAAAATGATATGCTAGGAGCCAACTGCGTAACTTTTATGAAATTAGGGAGAACTGATTATGAAACTGAAACTGCTAAGTATTCTTTTTGTTGCTATGCTCACAATTCCATTGGCTTCGGCTACGGGAAATTATGTAACTCCCACAAAAGAGCAAGTCACCCAGACAATGTTCGATTACAACCTCAGCAACCAAAATAATTCCTACCAACTAGCCTGCGAAATCGGTCAATATGTTTCAGAAGAATATAGTTGGAACTGTGATATCAGAGAACTTAATTTCACAAAACATGCTCCTATTTATATCAATGTCTTCTATCCAGCAGCCAATAATAAAAAAGGATATGAGGCATATTATGGCTGGTTCGGACCCCAAAGGAAGGAAGTAATAGCCTTTAATAACAAGAATAAAACCATGTCGTATAGAGACTGGGGATCTACCAGGAAGTTTGACTGTGGAATTACAGGGGTTACCAGTTATAACATTGTGAAAAGTTACTTTGGGAACACATCTGAACAGACAACCGACCCTGTACCGCCAGATTCGGAAAGTACGCAGCCTGTCGAAAAGAATGACTCAGGAGCACAAAACATTGTAAATGGATCTGCCAATACTGTGAATAATCAAGGTATTATCGGCACTATAGAACAGTACTGGTTTGATTTTAAGAATGCAAATTTGTCGAATATAACTTTTAATTTTTTTGGGGGTAATTAAAGCCCCTTTCCTTTTTTGGTGAAAATATTTTGAAATTGGCTTCGAGATTGATTTTCTGGCTTTGTAAAAAATAGCTGCTGCAATTTTATTTAGTTTGTATTGTCTATTGAAATTACTATAATTATTCAATGGGAAAACAAGGACTAAAAAATTCAAATATGTGTCATGTCCTGATCAAAATTGTAAATTTTAGTATATCACTGGAAAAGGAAACATCATTGGCAGCGGTACGTATCAAATCAAGAACAAGAGAGTTAGTAAATATATCTGTCCTGAATGTGGTAGAGTGTTCAATGATCGAACAGGTACTTTATTTGATAATTTTTGTAAAAGTGAATTCATTAATTACTAAGGGTAAATGGACATTTAACAGAATTGTTAAATTATAGGTCCTTTAAAATATCAACTAATTAATATGGAAGTACCAATTTTCATCAAAAGAAAGTTTTGGAACTGAGTCCTCAAGGAGGTATAAAAAATTAAAAAGAATTCACAAATTGTAATTACAATTAGCCGCCAGCTAGGGAGTGGGGGAGCGTACATCGGGCAGGAACTCGCTAAAAAATTGGATATTTATTATTTGGATCGCGAAATCATTAGACTGGCTGCTAAAAAACTTTCAGTATTAGAAGATGAATTGGAATCCCTTGATGAAAGAAAACTGTCTTTTTGGGAATCGTTTTTACAATCAGGCGGATATATTAGTTCTTCTGTGTATATACCGCCGCCTATTTTTACTCCAACAGATCGGGAGCTTTTTAAAACTGAAGCAGAAATCATGAAAAACGTCGTTAATGAACGTTCAGCGGTAATTATAGGAAGATGTGGCTCTCATATATTACATACCTACCCTAACCATACCAGCATATTTTTACATGCGGGCATTGATTTCCGTAAAAAGCGTATTGAAAAGTTATACAATGTCTCGCAAGAAGAGGCCAGTAAAATGATTACTAAAAGCGATCGCGAAAGATCTCGTTATCACCATATGCTTACAGGAAAGGAATGGACTGATGCAAGGCAGTATAATCTTTCAATAGATACAAGTAAAATAGGAGTAGATAATGGTATACAGCTTATTTTGCAATACCTTGAATTAGTGTAACAGACTATATCAGTCCTAATTATACCAATCCTGGAAGATACAAATCCTGTTTTTTGTGTCTCAAAAGTATGGGCAAAAGCTTCTTCCGGGGCTTTTCCTTCCGAAGTGTAATAGAGAAAGAAACTTTTTCCTAAAGTATAAAACTCTAACTTCTAAAAAGATTATGTTACTCTTTAATATGGGCACTTATGCCTATCCGAAAAGTGTTGTGACCTACTGCAACTTTCCACTCGCAATATGCAAACTTGGAACTTGTACCCTGAGATTATAGGCCACTATGACTTTTCAACATTCGTTACTTACTTTTCGAATAGGCTCTTAACAGCTCGGTTTTGTATACTCTTCTTTTAAGGGACCTATTTTAAGCTTATTATAGCTATTTTCTCAACTTTCATAATGTAAAAGAACTAAATAAACTAAATTGAATTTTGAGCTTCTCTTAAAGCCTATGATATTGTTATATGTTGGCTCTCCGGACATTTATAAAGTATGTTCTTTTATATGTGAGGGTTACCCAGCACGGTCAAAGGCGCCAGACTTAAGATCTGGCTTCGAAGTAATTTGTGGGTTCGAATCCCACCCCTCGCATCAAACTTTTGGGTTATAAATATAAGGAAAAAAAGCAACGCTGTTTTGCACGTTCCATGCACAGCCTTTTTTTAGAAAGTTGCCTTAACATAAAAATTCTTCTTATAATATCTATTTAATAATAGTCCCCTTTTAACTTCTTCATTCAGAGAAGGCTTGCAATTCCTTCCTTTCATTAATCCCTTAATTTACAGTTATCCCCACTAAAAGTACAGCTAAAGAACAGTACTTTTGGACAGAACTCCTCGTATATCTGTGTAAATTCTCCATATAGTCTCCATATAGTATGCTTTCTTCGCCAGTTTGAATACATCTTCTATGATTGACCTTACAGATCTGAGTTCTTTCCATTTGCTTATTAACTCTTTAAACTTTGCAATTATCTCTTTGTAGAATTTTATTTCTTTTTTGGTATTTCTTCTTGAATCAAATATTTTCAGAGGATATCTAAGCATATTGAAAAGTTTCTTAAAATTACAGTTTTTCCTTGGAAAAATTAAAGGTACTACCTTAAACTCTCTTACAGATATAACGTAGTTTTCATAGGAGTAGTATCCTCTATCAGCATAGATAACGTCTCCTGCTTTTATTATTCTCTTTCGTTTAAGTTCTTTGAGTATTTCCTGATAAATTTTAGGTTCTGACACATTTGCTTCATTAATCAGAAACGCTAAAGGTTTCAATGTTTGAGATTCAAGTGCAAGAGTCAATTTCATACCAATGAAGAAACCTCTATGTGTTGAGTGACCCCACTTGTATTCTTTTTTTTCCAGACTTTCTTTGGTAATCTTTTTAGCGTGCCAGTTCAGGTTAAGGTTTATGTCAGTACTGTCAATAATAATGCCTCTTGACCCACTTTATCTCTTAGGGCATAAATCATTCAAGAGTTCAAAAACAAAAGCAGTAAACTCTTGTGGCTCATACTTACTAAGAATGCCATAAACTTCATTTTCAGTTGGTACTAAACTGATTTTTAAAAAGTTTCTCAAGCTTTCTCTTTCTTTCAATTCCTTTATGGCAGACGAGATTTCACAAGAAAAAAACATGCTTAGAAGAACAATTTTTATAGTAGGTACTGATTTGTGGAGGGGCACAATGCCCCTCCTTGTAAGAGTTTGCTTACAGAATCTCAAATCAAAAACATTTAATATTTCGGACAACAATTTCCATTTGAAATCTTCATTTAGTGGTATAAGTGGAGGTTTCGTAATAATCACCAGAGAAGGATTAAAAATCCTTCTCAATAAAATTTACGATTTTTTATGATCTTAATTAAAATTCAGACGAAAAATTGAATGTACTTTTTTGAGGGAAACTACTAATAACCTTAATTAATGGAACAAAAAAGTAATAACCTCTAGTTTGATAGTGAGTTTAAGAGGACCCTATTATACAAGTATTCTCTCAAATCCTCATCCATGCAACAAAATGTATCATCAAATAAGTTGCATTCAAACTCTGCTTTATTTTTAACTGTGAATTTTATTACTTTTTCGTTTATTAAAGTCTCTACGTCTTTATATTCCTGAGATTCTTTAGACATATTTGAAAATCCTTGGAGAAAACCAGTATATACACATAGTTTCTCCCAGAAAAAGGCACACGATTTGAGTTTATTTTGACAAGTCGGACTGTCTTCAAAAAAAACGCTAGATCCATTATTGTTGTTCATATAGCACCCCTATTATATTACATTGTAAACGCGAAAGGTCACAGATGTTCCTTACCTTTAAGTCGAATAAGTTAACCTCGCCTCTTTTTTAATTTATATTGTTCACTCTAAATTCCCATAGTTATGGAAGCCTTAAAGATTTATAAGTCAACATCTTAAAAATAAATTCTCTACATCTCATGTTTCAACACAGATGTATACAAGATTTAGAGCTGTTACACGATAGTTATGCAACTTATTTGGCAAGTAAACTTCGACTGGTGACAATGATCTGGAAAATCAAGTCATTCAATTGAAACCATGCAGAGTTTGTTCTGTGATGACTCATTTAAGAAACTAATTTAAACTTTTGACTTATAACCTTTCCATGAGAGAAAAACTCTAATTAAACATTTTAGCATTGATTTGAGGAATTTTTCATGCCCTGTGAAAAGTGTGGGACTACGTTATTAGTTGGAAGAAAACATGATAATGCAGCATTATGGTGCCCAATATGTGAGGGAATTAAACTTATTGAGAAAAATGAGTTGATAAAAGAAAATGGAAGAGAACTTAAACATATTGTAGACAACAGAACAAAAATTATTAGCAAAAATAGTAAGAAGTCTGTAATTGGGAGCTTATGTGCAACTTTAGAATCAGTTTCAATGTCAGGAACCATATTCTCTAAAGAGACCAGTTTTCTGATAATATGTTCACTCAGTTATGGCATAAAAAGAATAATGAATATGAAATCCGAGGACTTTGGTTATGATCGAATAACCGTTCAAGAGACTGAAAAAATAATCTATCTCCTCATTGAAGAGTTTGAAGCTATGCATATATGTCAGTCATTAATACACGATGATTATTTAGTGGGGATAAGTATACCAAGTAACAAAGTAAAAGAATATGCAGTAATAACTGAAGAAGAAAGCAGTCTGCCGGAAGACAATGAAGATGTGATAACGCTTTTAAAATTTACAGAAGACTGGAACTTTAATAGGCTTGTAGCTTCAAGGTATGGAATTCATTCAAAAATTAGCATCTTGAACGATTTTTCAAGCTCCGTTCCACCTATCGGTGATCCAGAAAATAGACTTAGAGAATTTCAATTTCTTAGTCAAATTTATTATGGATTCCAGTTTTCAGCTGGTAGCTCAAAGTTACTGGGTGATTTAAAAAATAACACAGACCTAATGGAAATAATACACACATTGCATACTCATTTCTTTGGACTATTCATTCCACATCTTGATTTTGGAAATGTTACTGGAGAATTGATCCCAATAGATAAAAAAACTTTTTTGGATACTCTATCAAATTTTACGAATTTACCAGAAGAAACTTATAAAAGACTTCTAAATTTGGAAATACCCGTTGTAAATGAAATAGAAGAGCATTGTTTTATACTCCCACATACGTTAAAAGTATACAGTTACTTATTATGTTACGAGGAGTATTCTGAAGAAATAAATGAATACAGAAGTCTAAATGGAGCCCCTTTCGAATATCTAGTTTATAAC
Source organism: Methanosarcina sp. DH1 (assembly GCF_020804205.1). Lineage (NCBI taxonomy): Archaea > Methanobacteriati > Methanobacteriota > Methanomicrobia > Methanosarcinales > Methanosarcinaceae > Methanosarcina > Methanosarcina sp. DH1. The sequence goes on from NZ_WJBJ01000005.1 coordinate 54,617, forward strand.
TGCCTTAAATTATATGGTTATGAAGTGACAAATCCTATAACAAACGACCCCCTCTTAAACTTTAATATATTTGATGAAGAAGATTTAGAAAACGGAAAACCAAGAAGCTTTGAGATCGATGTTGCCGGAACTAAAGAAGAAATTTCCATAATTGTAGAATGCAAACATTGGGAAATTGGATCAAATTTTTTCAAAAGAAAGTCAATAGAGAAAAGAAAAAGAGAGCTACTAGAGTATTTAAAGAAATTTCAACACAAAATTGATCTTATTAGAAGAGACAATAAATATGAATTCATGACTCAAAATAAAGAGCTATATGCTTACATGATAACACTTAATCCGGAACCAATTGAAAAGTACAAAGATATCAGGGTAATCTCTTTTGAAAAATTCGAACCGCCTTTAAATCAGTTTAAAGACGAAAACAAGAATTTATACTTGAAACATCCAGTGTTTTCTAGAAGAAATATAGGCCACAATAGAGAGTTTTATGGAATTGACTGGACAAAAACTATTTATAATCCATATGGATTGGAATTTATCCGTTTTCCACCTGAAAATGAATTCAAATCAAGTATTTTTGTTGGAGATGGTATAGTCGAATCTATTAATGAAAAAGAAATGCAGATTATCAATGTAAATGGAATTCCCGTAATAATAGACTTAATTCCAGAAGATATACCTTACTTGAAATCAAAAAAAATAAAAAGTAAATCAAAAGTTAGATATCAAATATATACCCAGCATCCTCTTTTTTCAATATACAGATTGAGATTTATAAAGAACATGTGAATTTTTCATAGTCAGATAAGTAAGTTACTGATAATACTTATGAAAAAAATATTTAACTTTATTTGTATCGCTAAATACTTTAAATTAGCTAATGAATTAACAGGGCAGAGTCCTGCATTTATGATGTCCTTAAAAAGAATATGAGAGTTAAAAGTCTACCACACTTAAAGAAGCAAATTTTAAATATTAGGGCACTTACTTAAAAAAGTAATTAGTTCGTGAGTTCGCTATTACTTAAATTTCACACCAGCCCCCTGAAGATAATCCTGGAGGTCGCGGTAGAAACTGTAAATATTGCAATTGATATCGGGAGCATGCAAGCGAGGTCATATTTCAACTGCGTCCGGTCTCCTCCATATTCCACCGAACCTGCAAAACGGGTGAGGATAGCACTGATCAGGACAATATAAACCCCTATTGCAAGCAGGAAATGGTCAGGAGGAATTGACTGAGAAAAAGCTGCCTGCCCGATTTCAACAGGCATTCCTGACATATCAGCAGGAATTCGGTTTACCCTTTCGGCTACCTGGCTAAGGATTTTTGTAATAACCTCAGACAGGGCAAGGGTGATTCCTGCAATAAGTGGGGCAAAAATCACAGCAGTGGAGCGCATGGTTGAGGTAACGTCGTAAAGGGAGCGTCGGATTCGTTCCTCGACTGTCCCGAGCTCTTTAAGATGGTCTGCGAGCTTTATAATCGAGGCGCCTGCAGCTTCATGGTTTTTGTGGACACTTTCCGTAAAAAGGAGCATTGTGTTCCGGATTCTTTCTGAATATACGTGCCTGAATGCTCCGAAATCTTCATCAAAAATTGCGGCTTTGAGGTTTGTCCGCATACTGAGCAGGTTCATTGAAATTTCCTGAAAAGCTTCCCCGATTTTTGAGCCTTCCATAGTCCTGGCAGTATGGGCAAAAGCTTCTTCCGGGGCTTTTCCTTCCGAAATTCTCCTTCCGAGCACAAAAAGGGAATCTGAAAATTCCTGTTCCATCTTTTTTATCCGGTCTCTTATTTTCTTATAAGGGACAGCCGAGAAATAGAGGTAAACCGAAATCCCGACGGTTCCGCCCAGAATTAGCGGGAGTGTAGGTGAAAAATATCCTTCAAGGGGCGCAGTTGCTACTATTCCTCCCGGATTTCCTAACCTCAGCAGGAGATATCCTAAAGGCGCTATAAGGCAGAATACCAGAACTGAAAGCGTAAAAGCAAAGCGTTTCTTTTGCTTGATATCTACAAGGTCAGGGTGGGAGTCCGGAATTTGCCTGAGAGTAAAAGCAACCGGCCTCTGCATAAGAATATATTCGGAGTATAGGGCAGCAAGAGCCGGAAAAATCAGGTCGTAGAGAAAGATAAGGTCCATTATTTCAGGTTTCATCCCTACAACTGTAACCGCAGGCAGGAGAGCTACAAGGGCAAGCGGGATCAGGATGAAAATCGAGTAGAGAATATAACTTGGAGTCTTCAGCTTTGCTGCAAAGGCGTCCATGAGGCTTTCCGTGCCTTCCAGGCTTATGTCCAGGGCACGGTTCAGGGTTATAACCCTCTGAGCTTCGTCAGGCTCGGCAGTTGAACTTTTTATAAGGTGAAGGGAACGCTTGAAGTATTCACTATTCCTTCCCCACAGGTCGGCAAAAGAAAGGAGAGCGTCATCCATGCTGCTGTAAATCCTGAGGTTCAGGTCCCAGGCCAATTTTCTCAGGTCCTTTGCAAGCGGCCTCTCGGAATTCCTGGCTGCAAAAAGCACGGCGTGTTCCAGGTTAGGGACAAGTTTCATAGACATGACTATATAACTCAGGATCTCAGGAATGTCTCCAAGAGACGAGATTTTCATAAACCCTGCCCTGAGCTTCACATACTCGCTAAGGTAAAAGAGTGCGAGCAGGGGAATGATAAAAGTAAGAATCCCCATTATAGTAAGCACTCTGACATCAAAACTTCTTGACAGAATCAAGAAAAGGTCTACCATTGCTAGCAGGATTAAAGTTGCAAAGGTTCCCACATAAGAAAAGAGCACAGTTTCGAAGGCTTCAAGGTCATAACCAGTAAATCTGAGGGCATCTCTGTACTCCCGGCTTACGCTCTTTTCACAGCGCCTTCGGAAGGCTGAAGGATCAGGGACAACCCATATCCATTGCCTTGCTGTGATTTTACAGGCTTGCACATACCAGTTGCTCTCTTCTTCCATATTTCTCCCTCTGACAACTTTTCTCTCTAACAACTTCTCTCTGATAATTATTTTCCTGTACCCTGACCTTTTCTGGCAAAATTCTCAAACCAGATCTCCCACTGCCTGTAAAGCATATCCAGATCATCCCTGCAATCGGACTCCAGATTATCTGCAAGATTGTTTGTATTGTTATTTAGAGAGTTATTCACAGAATAATTTACAAGATTATCTGCAGAATTGTCTGCAGAATTACTTGCAAAATTTACCACGGGATTATTTACATGATTACTTGCGTATTCATTCCCGAACGGCCTACTTTTCGTCATACAGTTTGAAAGCAGCCAGAACATGTTGTTTGCCTGGCTAACGGCTTCGGCTTCCAGCAGGAAAGGTTTCTTTAGTCCTTCAACTGCGATTTTTTCTTTTATCCTCGCCCGAAGCTCGATACTTTTTAAGGCCCTGTCTATGGAAATCCCCCATTTCCTGGCAATCTTTTCTATAAGTTCGGACTGTCCCTGCTCAAGAGCTTTTCCTGCAAGCAAGCAGTCTTGGGAGGCATCATACTTCATTATATCCGTAAAGATATCCGAAGGCTCGGGATTCTCGATAACAGCACTGGTGGTTTCTGCAATACGGCTCACTCGCTTTAGCTTTTTCATGCTGCCCTCAAGCCTTATGCCTGAGCAGATAATTACGGCATCCGTTGCTTTAAAAGAGGACGGAGGAACCCCAAGTGTGTGCACGATTCTCTCGTATACGTTTTCTGTGGAAGAGCCGTGAATGGTCCCGATTACCGAGTTTCCTGCCTTTCCGACCTGCATGGCTTCATATAACACTTTTACTTCCTCCCCCCGGACTTCCCCAAGCACCAGGGCGGAATTTCCAAGGCGCAGAGCTGCTCGAAGTGCTGTTTCAGGGCTCATCTCGGCACCTGATTTCAAAACAGAGGACTGCGAACTCATTCCCTGAACCTTCCAGCCCAGGACCTGAAGCTTCTCGATAGGGAGCTCATGGGTATCTTCGATTGTAAGAATCCTGTACTTCTGCGGAATCTCAAGCAGCATAGCAGACAGCAGGGAGGTTTTTCCGGCTCCTACTTCTCCTGCGACCAGGACTGAAGCCTGTCCATCCATAAGGAAACTTAAAAGACCGGCTGCATATGGAGAAACCGAACCTGTATTGATCAGTTTAGGCAGGGTCCAGGGTGAAAGGGAATGCTTTCGGAAGGCGTAGGCAAGCCCGCTTGCACTGAGTGGATCTCCGATTACCGAAACTCTTACCCCGAAATCCTCAAGGTTAAGCTCCAGTACAGGAATAGCTTCTCCAAATGGCCTGCCGCTGATGATCCTGAACCTGGAGACCAGGGAATCGAGGTCGTCCTGAGAAAGAAAAACATTACTTACACATTCCTCTCCCTCCAGCACAACGTGGACAGGATTTTTGTCGGCAGGAGCATTGATATACACGTCTGTAATCCTGGCATCAGAAAGAAGGTCTTCCACTATCCCTAGCCCGTTCGTATACCTTGCAAGCAGGTCGGCATAGCTTTCCAGTTCATCAGGACTGCAGACTTTCCCGCTTGCTAGCAGCTCTTCTTCCAGAAGCTTTTTTGCCATGCGCCGGAAATATTCCCTTGCTACGACCGGATCTGTAAAGGCAAGGTCTTTTGGCCTGTGCCGGATCATTCGCATTCGGACTTTTTCAAGTAGCCTGAGGTCTTCCTCCCTGAGATTATACTCCGGAGGCCTGATCATGTAAAGTTTTTCCGGCCTGTCAATGTAACGATAAATCGAAACTTCAAGTCGCCTGCCTTCCCTGCCGTCTATATCGTAACACTCAAGAAATTCAGTATTTTCAGGCGCGTCTGCATAGACTCTTGAGCTGGAAAAAGGGGGTCGAACATGGGGCTTAATGCTGCTTTCGTAGTCGAAAAGCTCGTCCACAGCGCATTTATTTTTCTCCATTTTTTCCTTCAGGATTGCCCGTGCCAGAAACGGAAAATGTCTGGAGATTTCTGCCAGGGTTACTTCTCCCGACGTGTCCTTTATAAGGTTCCCTTCCATTTTTTCGATTGTTTTTTCAATCGTCTTCCCAATTCCTTTTTCGGAATTTTCTACCGTCCCTCTAATTTCGGATTTTTTAATAACAGGAACTTCAGGAAAGCCGGATAGTTTTTCTTCAATTTCATAAAGCATATGATAAAAACGCTCGGAGCAAGCTTTGCAAATCGGAAGGGTTTCCGAATCCCTCACTGGAATTTTTTCTGAAATATTATTAAGGGTTCTTCCTGAAGCTTTTCCTGTAAATTTTCCTGTAACTTTCCTTGTATCCCTGTTTGAAGTTTTATTCAGCATTTTTCCCTGAATAAATCGCTTCAATTCCAGCCTGGCTTTTAAGGGATCGCTCTCTACGGTTTTAGCAAAAGAAGCAATTATCTCTTTTCGTTCCAGCTCGCAGGCTTTCTTTTCGGACAAAGTACAGTCTCCAGGTACTTTTTCCGCGCTTTCATACGCTGTTACGATCTCCTCGAAACCTGCAAGAGTATAAAGTAAAAACAGTGCTTCTCCTTCGTAGTCTCGCTCATATAGCCTTGAGAGTACCAGACAGTCAGCTTTAACCTCTTTTTGCAGGATGTTGAGAATATTTTTTCTGCAGTGTATATCGTTAAGGGAAGACCCCGAATCACATTCCCTGCAATTGATAATGATGGTTTTCCGGTTTTTAGTCTGCTTTATCCGGTAAGAACAGGTTTCTTCGTCCTTTTTATCCGGTACAGAAAGACTGCCATAATTAAGGGCATTGACAGCATCCTGAAGTTTTGCCTTTATATTCAAATCAAACCCCCGTTTCCCTATCAACCTCTTAATTTATCTTCAAGTGTATTAAGTTTTTTCGACAGATCGGAAAATAGGGCTATTAATTTGTTGGCGAAGTTGTACTCGAGTAGAGATTATGATTTGGGAAGACTATGATTTGGAGAAACTATGATTTGGGTTTTCATTCCCAATAAATACCTTATCCGAAGATATGTGTTTTAATAATAGTGTAAAAGTTAGGAAACCGGGCAATTATGGGAGATTAAAGGTTTAGAAAATAGATTGAGTATTAAGACAGTCCGAAAAACCGACTGTCTCAAGTTGTTAACTGGTATATATTTATTATACCTTTAACAGTTAAATCCACTGCAAGAGCAGCAAGCAAAAGTCCCATCAGCCTTGTAAAGACCAGCATCCCATTATATCCTATAAGCTTGTGAATACCCCTTGAGAAATGGAAGATGTAATAGCAGATAATGAACGTCAGTATGATTGATACAAGAATTATTATTTTTTGCACAATTGCTTCTGTTCCTCCCATCAGGACAATCACTGTACTGATCGTACCGGGTCCGGTCAGGAGCGGAAGGCTTATCGGGAAGATCCAGATATCTTCTCTTTCCTGAGAATGAGAAATTTCTTCGTCAGTAATTCTCCCCTTTGAGATTTTAGCATGCATCATATCAAAAGCAATGCTGAAAAGCAGGATTCCTCCTGCAACCCGCAGCGAATCCACGCTAATGCTGAACAGGTTAAGTATGATATTTCCTGCAATTGCAAAAAATAGGGCAATTACGCATGCAAGTATGACTGACTTTTTTGCGATTTCGTTTTTTTCCTCATCCATCACCTTGCTGGTCAAAGAGATGAAAGTTACCACTCCGCTTATAGGATTGACAACAACGAAGATTATTGTGAAAACGTGGATTAAAAACCCGAGGTTTTCGGTTATCACTTATTTCCCCTACGCGTTTTTATTTAATTTAGTTATATAATTATTTCTTTTATACTATTTCCGGTTGTATCTTCAGGCTATTGAGCAGGAACTCTAAAAGTTATTCATTTGTCATCGGTTAAGGAATTTTCTTGCCTGAAAACTATCGATTTTACATTAGAAACCGGCCTTAAATTTTGGCCTGTTTACATGAAATCGATACCTTGTCCCAGCGCACAGTCTGTTAATATATTTAATAAGTGTTATAGGAATAGACTCAATTGAAACAATTATCATGATTTTTCACTTAACCGAAAACGCATGAACAAGGATACAAAAATAATACAAAAATATCACTAGAAACCGTGCCAGAAAACAAAAATTTCACAAAAACAAAAAATTCACAAAAGATTAAAAGGCCCGATAAAAAGGCCTTACTAAAGAAATTTCAAAAATTCGTTTCTGCACATCTAAGTACGTGCTTCATAAGCATGGCAATTGTAAGAGGTCCCACGCCTCCAGGGACAGGAGTAATGAGAGAGGCTTTCTTGACCACATTTTCGAAGTCTACATCTCCATATACGCCATCTTCTTCCTTGGTAATACCCACGTCAAAGATTACTACTCCTTCCTTTACCATGTCGGCTTTAATAAGGTGTTTGACTCCAGTCGCAACCACCAGAATATCTGCATCAAGAGTGTATTTGTTAAGGTCATCTGTAAATACATGGCAAACCGAAACTGTTGCATTCCGGTTAAGGAACATTGCTGCCAATGGTTTTCCGACAACATTGCTGTGCCCGACAATAACCACGTTTTTACCCTTAATAGGCACATTATACTCTTCAAGCGCCCGGATAACTCCATGCGGAGTACAGGGAACAAGCCCTTCATCACCGATCATTAGCTTTCCCATGTTGTAGGGATGAAAGCCATCAGCATCTTTCTCAGGGGCTATGGCTTCCATTGTTTCCTGAGGGAAGAGGTGTCTCGGAAGTGGAAGTTGAAGCAGAATTCCGTGAACATTCTTATCTTTGTTAAGGGTATTGATCAAAGAGATAAGTTCCTCCTGACTGGTTTCTGCCGGAAGAAAGTGGTCTTCTGCTCGAATGCCCACACGTTCACAGGCTCTGTGCTTCAGGCGGACATACATTTTGGAAGCAGGGTCGTCGCCAACAAGGACGGTAGCAAGTCCAGGCGTAACTCCCCGGCCACTTACAAGAGCTTCAACTCCAGATGCCACTTCAGCTTCAATTTGCTTTGCAAGAACTTTCCCATCTATGATTCGTGATTCATACCCTTCATCTAACATTGGTAAAACATCCCACTTCTTCGATTAACAATAAACCGGGAATCTTGAACAGAGTTCTTTGACCTTATCACTTGTTTCCGACAGGATCTTCTCGTTTTCTGAGTTTGTGATTGCGGTCTCAATATAATCGGCAATTAATTCCATTTCCGTTTCCTTCATACCCCTTGTGGTACAGGCAGGGGTTCCGAGCCTTACGCCGCTTGTGATAAAGGGACTGCGGGTCTCAAAGGGCACCGTGTTTTTGTTTGCAATAATCCCGGATTTGCTCATGGCGGCTTCTGCATCCTTACCTGTTATATTCATATTATTGAGATTGACAAGCATAAGATGATTATCCGTGTCGCCAGAGACCATATCAAAACCCTTCTCTTTCAGGCATTTACAGAGGGTTTTTGCGTTCTTTACGGTCTGAATCTGATCCTGTTTGAACTTCTCACTCATTGCCTCTTTAAAGGCTACTGCTTTTCCAGCTATAATGTGCATGAGAGGTCCACCCTGAAGGCCGGGGAAAACCGCTTTGTTAATTCCGATCGAAAGTTCTTCTGTCCTGGAAATAATAATTCCGCCTCTTGGGCCCCGGAGGGTTTTGTGGGTCGTACTGGTAACGAAGTCCGCATAAGGTACAGGACTCTGGTGCACACCTGCAACTACAAGCCCTGCAATGTGAGCGATATCTGCAAGCAGATAGGCTCCGACCTCGTCAGCAATTTCGCGGAACTGCTTGAAATCGATTTCACGAGGATAGGCTGAAGCCCCGCAAACAATCATTTGAGGTTTGTTTTCCTTTGCTTTTTTCAGAAGTTCGGAATAGTCCAGCATCTCAGTCTTTTTACTGACTCCGTAAGGCACAATATTAAAGAGCTTTCCGGAAAAACTCACAGGACTGCCGTGAGAAAGATGTCCGCCGTGAGAGAGATCCATGGACATGATGGTGTCTCCGGGATGCAAAACCGAGAAATAGACAGCCATATTAGCTCCAGAACCTGAGTGAGGCTGGACGTTTACGTAATTTGCGTTAAAGATTTTCTTTGCCCTGGCAATTGCGAGGTCTTCTGCAATGTCCACGAAATCGCAGCCGCCATAGTACCGTTTGCCGGAATATCCTTCGGCATATTTATTGGTCAGAATAGATCCCTGAGCTTCCATAACGGCTTTGCTCGCATAATTTTCAGATGCGATAAGGTTCAGTTTATATTCCTGGCGCTCAGCTTCTTTCTTTATAGCCTCGAACAATTCTGGATCAATTTTTTCAATATAAGACATTACTGTCACCTGTAACCTATTCCTTTAAAATCTTTCAAAATCAAGAGTTTTTGTGGCTTGGATTGATGGGTTGATTAATGCTAATATGTGCGTGTATACAGGAGCTACCTTCCAGATTGGATACTTACTCAAGAGGCCGGCGTTCAGCGACAAAACCGCTGAATAATGGGGAGTGTAATTAAACAGACTCTATAACCTTCCTGATGGGTTTTTCATTCTGAAGTTTCAAAACTTTCGGCAAAAAGCTCCTGAATATCTTGAAGATAGGAGATTTCGAAACCTGAAAAGCCCTTATGGTCTATATGGTTTCGTGGAATACCTATAAGGTTGGAATATTTATAACTATCAGGGATTAAAGAAGTTATTAATCGGTAAAATCTGTTCCGGTTTTATATGATCTTAAGCGTTTGCTCAAGTACCGGTTACTACGTTTCTACCCTCAATTTTAAGTTTGCCCTCGGTAAAAAGCCTGACCGCTTCAGGGTAAATAACATGTTCCTGCTCCAGAATTCTGGCAGTAAGGGTTTCTTCTGTATCCCCGGTAAGCACAGGCACGCACTTCTGGAGGATTATTGGCCCTGAGTCAAGCCCTTCGTCAACAAAATGCACTGTACAACCTGCAACTTTTACCCCGTATTCGAAAGCCTGCTTCTGGGCGTGAAGCCCTTTGAAGGCTGGAAGAAGAGAAGGATGGATGTTCATAATCCTGTTACTGTAGGCCTTAATTATCTCATTTCCTAAAATCCGGAAGTAGCCTGCAAGCAAAAGAAGATCCGTATCATACTGGCTTAAGACATTCAGGATAGCCTTATCATATTCATCCCGGCCATACTCGCCCGGATCAAGGAAAACCGCGTTTATTCCGTGATTTCTTGCACGTTCGAGCGCGTAAGCATTTGCCTTATTGGAAATAACCACATTAATAGTAGCATTCTTTATGTAACCCTTATCAATGCTGTCCATAACCGCCTGGAGATTCGAACCCCTTCCAGAAACCAGCACTGCAATTTTTACAGTCATCGAAGCTTTTAGATTGAAACAGTGCTATATTAGGGTTTTGGAACAACCGTTGCGCCGGTTGATCACGCCGATAGGGTTCGGGGATAAGGTGCTAAAATTAAAAAGTTGCTCGGGGTTTTCGGTCAAGCCTTTTTTGAAAAGGGTTGCGGGCAAGTCTTTTTTGAAAAGGGTTGCGGGCAAGTCTTTTTTGAAAAGGGTTGCGGGCAAACAGTTTTTTGAAAAAGTATGGGACGCGGGCGGCGAGAATTTGGCTTTTACTTTTCTTCGTGAGTTTCTCTACGTTCCTCTATGAAGGTAAGGAGTTCCTGAGAATCACTTATTTTGTCAAGTTCTTTTTTCTCGATCATAACTGTGTTTTCTACGGATTTTATTTTTGAGTGCCCGTTAATGATGAATACGGATTGGGTCTCAGTGACGCAGGAAATACTGCTCATTAAATGAGCCCTTTTGACCACGGTCGTATTGAATTCACTGACTCCTGTAAGGATAACTGAGGATTCGTCCCGCGAAATGGCCTTGAAAGGAGCCTGGGCAGTATGAAGGACGTCATAGCCAAGCATGGAAATTGTGTTAAGGATCAAATCTTCCGGTAAAAGCGTATAGGGTTTTTCCTGGGTTTCGGTCCTGGATTCTGCTTTCTTCCGGGGCTTCCTGCTCCCGCAGGATTTCAGAATATTTATGGGCCTTGCAAGCTCAACCCCAAAGATATCCTCTAGCTGGAGTACGACATCTATTGACGCGTCCATGCCTTCTTCTTCATATTTGCTGATAGTTCTCCTCGAAACCCCTACCATGGAAGCAAGAGTCCCAAGAGACATTGACTGACCCATCCTGGCTTTTTTTAGGATATCTCCTTCTATGGAGACATACAGCCCGCCCGGAGCTGCTGAAACGAGAGGAGGAACATTTTCAATAAAGTAGTCATAAAGAGTCTGTACGTTCAGGGCAAGAATATCATAACGCATATACACAACGCTATCTTCAAGCATCTGGTCTCTGGTCTTTGCGCCCACGACAATAGCAGAGCCTCCAAGGTATTCGGCAAGGTACTTCATCTCCCTGGCAGTTTCTTCATTCAGGCCGTCAATATTAAATAAAACCTTGCAAAGTAATAGTGTTTCATCTTTCCGTGCGGCAACGTCAAAGCTCCTCGGACGAATATTGCAGCGATCGGAAAGTGCAAAACCTGCATGTGACAATACATCGATAATTTGATGTATGAGAACCTCTTTTGTCATTCCAGTATCAATCTCTGTTTGAACATCTATATATACTTTTCTTTACTTTTGACAATCCTCACAGTGCAAAAATACGTCGGAGAGTAACGAAAACCGTTATTGTCCCAAGCGCATCTGGAAAATTAAAAGGCAAAAACTGGACCCAAAAAAATGATTATCGGAATTGATGATACCGACTCAAACGAAGGAATGTGCACAACGTATCTTGGAGCTCTGCTGCTGGAAGAACTTCAGGCCTACGGAACTGTAGAGACCCGTCCACTCCTTATACGCCTGAATCCGACTATTCCCTATAAAACAAGAGGAAATGCTGCAGTAGCGCTGAAACTTAAGACCGACTGCCCTGAAAAAGTAATTGCTCATGTTGTGTCCAGAATAGAAGAATTTGCACGTATGGAATGCGAAAAAACTAATCCCGGCGCGGTTTTTATCCCGGAAAAAGCTTACGGAAAGCTCAAACCCGTCCTCAGGAACTTTCTGGAGAAAGCCGTAAAGGACGTGATCGAAATAGAAGAGGCAAAAAGCCTTATCTCGGAATCCGGAGTTCCTTCAAAGGGCTTCAAAAACGGAAGAGGACTGATAGGAGCCCTTGCGGCATGCGGGGCTATGCTTAACCTCGAAGAATGGGATCATACTTTCGAGTACCTGGCATACAGGCAAAAGGAAAAATGGGGAACCCCACGCGAGATCGAAAAGGGAAGTTTCTTTGAGGCTGACAGGAAGACTTATTCTGATACCTGGGACACTGTAGACCTTAAAAATAGACTTGTTGTCTGTGTACCTCACTCGGCAGATCCCGTACTCTTCGGGATCAGAGGGAAAAATCCGACCATAGTTACAAAAGCTGCATCCCTGATCAAGGCTGAGCCTGTTGAACGTTTTGCCATATACAGAACAAATCAGGGTACTGATATGCACCTGATTTCCGCAGAAAGCATTGCAGAAATAAGGGATATGCACTCTTACACGCTCGAAGGTACAGTCTCGGCAGCTCCAAAAACTATTCACGGAGGACACGTTATTTTTCCCATTCAGGACAAGGAAAAAAACGAAATTGACTGCGCAGCCTTCGAACCCACAAAGAACTTCCGGCTGCTTATAAGGAAACTCAGGCCCGGAGATAGAATTGTAGTATCTGGAAGTGTAAATTCCAGAACTCTCAACATCGAAAAAATAGAGATAAAAAAGCTTGCTCCCCTTTACAGGGAAGAAAACCCGGTATGTCCAACCTGCGGAAAACATATGAAATCATCAGGCCAAAACCAGGGATTCCGCTGTAAAAAATGCGGAACTCAAGCCACCTCAAAAGTCCTGTGTGAAACAAAAAGAAACCTTACAGCAGGATTATATGAAGTCCCGCCCTGCGCCCGCCGACATCTTGCAAAACCCCTGGCAAGGGAACAGAAATCTGATATAGAGATTCACCCTGCCCGCTAAGAAAAAAAGGGATAAAAAAGACAGAACTAAAAAAGACAGAGCTAAAAAAGCCCTTTCAACAAATTATAACCACAGAAAAGCTGCCAATTTATAAATCAATCCGCTTGACCACACCCGCGTACCGTTTGATCACGCCGTCGCTCAGGGTTTTCGCTCAAGCCTTTTTTGAAAAGGCTTGCACGAAAGCAGTTTTTAAAAGGTCATGGAAACCGGATGGGGATTAGGAGTAACTTATTTGGGTGGCACCGGAGGAGCATTTCTTTTATGCTCACTTCTCTCTATACGGTTCATGACTGAATTCAGCTGTTCTGCAGAAATCCCTGGAGTCTTCAGAATAGTCTCAGGGTCTTCGTTCTGCTCAAGCCTTTTGAGTACCTCATCTACTTTTAAGTAAGAGATTCCCAGTTCGGCTTCATCGGTCTGGCCTGCCCAGAGACCTGCTGAGGGTTTTTTGGTGATTAGAGAGTCGGGAATCCCTAGCCTGCGAGAAAGCTCCCATACCTCGGTTTTGTAAAGTCCGCCTATGGGTTCGAGATCAACGCCCCCATCTCCGTATTTCGTGAAGTAGCCGAGCAAGATCTCGGTTTTATTGCCGGTTCCTATAACCATCCGGTTCATACGGTTTGCGTGGAAGTAGAGGAGAGACATCCTGATCCTTGCTTTCAGGTTGCCCATGGAGAGCCGGTCTGCGGATTCACTCTCAGGGACTGCAGCCATGAAAGCTGAGATAATTCCTGAAATGTCAATAGTCTGAAACTCAATTCCCAGCCAGTCTGCAAGAGTTTTTGCGTCTTTGCTGTCTTCAGAAGGGGTAAGACCGGATTCGGGCATATGGATTCCGAGCACTTTATCTTTCCCCAGAGCTTTTACGGTAAGCGTTGCGGCAAGGGCTGAGTCTATTCCCCCACTAATGCCTACAACAGCTCCGTCTACACCTGCTTTACTGGTTTCATTCCGGATAAAATCAATAATTCTGTTCTGCGCGATTTCAAGGTTCATGCTGTCAATTCCTTGGTACTCATCAGGCATATAATTCAAAATGACCTTAAGATCCTAAGAATTCAAGATCCTGAGGTCGTAGATTCGAAATACATCAGGTTTAAATCACTATTGAGGTTTAAATCACTATTCAGATTTAAATGACTATTTTGAGGATTAAACAATTTTATACACAGAAGTTCCAGATATATAAAACCTCAGAGGAAAAAATAGAGTTATGGTAAACTTATTTAATAAATGGAAGGTATAGGGAATAATATATGCAGGTAATATAATATAAATAACTGATTATCAAATGCGTCTCTAACAATAATTAATTATCAAACGCACTTCTAACCAATAACTGATTATCAAATGTGTCTCTAACAATAATTATGCCTTTAACAATAATTAGTTATCAAACGCACTTTTAACCAATAACTGATTATCAAATGTATCTCTAACCGACAAATTATTATTCGGATAGGTTACAGGCTATAAAGGGGGTTTCTCTGGATAGGAAGACTTGACAGAAAATTCAAGGCATAAAAATTCCATTACAAACCCTTCGGGGTGAAAATCTACCTGACCAAAGGCATTGAAATAAAAAGACATCTAATATACAAAACGGGTAGCTCCATAATATGCAGTCCGGAGAAATCGGAAAAACCCGGTGTCCATCAATTTTATGCAATTATTAAAGTAAAAGTTCTAATCAAAAAGACAACTATTTTCGGGATGATCTATGGAAGAAATACAGTTGAAGGTGGAAAAAGCATATCCTATCGACCTTGGAAGAGGAATTATCCGACTTGACCCTACAACTTTGCTGAAGCTTCAGCTCTCGCCAGGTGACATCGTGGAAATAAGAGGTAAGAAAAAGACCACGGCAAAGGTATGGAGAGCTGACAGGCAGGACTGGGACCAGGGACTCGTAAGAATTGATAACTTCATCCGGCAAAATGCAGGTGTTTCCATAGGAGAGAAGGTAACTATCAAAAAGGTTGAAGCCCCGGAAGCAAAAAAACTTGTTCTGGCACTTCCGGAAAGCATGACACAGGGGGGACCTGAACTTCAGTTCGGGGAACATGCAAATGAAATCATAAAACGGCATATCCTCAAAAGGCCGGTTTTTAGGGGAGATATAATTCCTATAATAAACTCGATGTCTCAGCCAATGACAGAATCCCTTACTACAAGCCAGGTAATCCCCCTGGTTGCTGTTGAGACTGAACCTTCAAACACAATTGTCCTTGTTACGGAAGAAACACTTATCGAACTTCGCAAAAAACCGGTACAGGGGTACGAAAAAGCAACCCGGGGCGTGACTACTTATGAAGATATAGGAGGCCTCGGGGCTGAAATCATGCGTGTCCGGGAAATGATAGAGATGCCCATGAAGCATCCTGAACTTTTCGCCCACCTTAATATTGAGCCTCCGAAAGGAGTTATTCTATATGGTCCGCCCGGAACCGGAAAAACCCTGATCGCGAAAGCCGTAGCCAATGAATCTGGAGCAAGTTTCCATTATATTGCCGGCCCTGAAATTGTAGGGAAATTCTATGGAGAAAGTGAAGAAAGGCTAAGGAAGATCTTCGAGGAAGCAACTCAGGATGCTCCATCAGTCATTTTTATTGACGAAATTGACTCCATTGCACCAAAAAGAGAGAATGTAACAGGGGAAGTTGAAAGGCGTGTGGTCGCCCAGCTCCTGACTCTGCTTGACGGGATGGTAGAGAGAGGTCAGGTCGTGGTTATAGGAGCTACAAACCGTGTGGATGCGATTGACCCGGCACTTAGGAGGCCAGGCCGCTTTGACAGAGAAATCCATATCGGTGTGCCTGATACCAAAGACAGGTATGAAATCCTTCAAATCCATACCAGGGGTATGCCCATAGAAAGGGATGAGGAACCAGAGGAGATCGAAAAAATCGAAACCGAAGCTGATGAGGCTGCCCTGGAGAGGGAGAGGAAAGAAAAGGCAGATAAATATCTGATGTACCTGGCTGAAAGAACCCAGGGGTTTGTAGGCGCAGACCTGCTGGCTCTTGTGCAGGAAGCTGCCATGCGATGCCTCAGGGAAAATCTGCCTGACCTTGATCTTGAAAAGGAAGCAATTCCGCCTGAGAGACTGGAAAAAATCGTTGTAACCAAGAAAAACTTTGAAGATGCCCTGATGGAAGCCGAACCCTCTGCTCTAAGAGAAATTTATGTGGAAATGCCCACAGTTGGCTGGAATGATGTTGGAGGGCTCGATGAAGCAAAGCAGTCTATTATTGAGGCTGTGGAATGGCCCATCAAAAATCCGGAAAAGTTCGCTCGTATGGGCATAAAAGCTCCAAGAGGAATCCTGCTTTACGGCCCGCCAGGAACCGGAAAGACCCTGATAGCAAAGGCTGTTGCCAAAGAGTCAAATGCGAATTTCATAAGCGTCAAAGGGCCCGAGATTTTCTCAAAGTGGCTTGGAGAATCGGAAAAAGCTATAAGGGAGACCTTCAGGAAAGCCCGGCAGGTCGCTCCCTGTGTGATTTTCTTTGATGAAATCGATTCGATTGCTTCTATGCCAGGAATGGAATCCACGGACAGCCACACTTCAGAGAGGGTGCTTAACCAGCTCCTGACCGAGATGGACGGGCTTGAGTCCCTTAGAGATGTGGTAGTGATTGCCGCAACCAACCGCCCTAACCTTCTGGACCCTGCAATCCTGCGTCCAGGACGCTTTGACAGGCTGGTTTACATCGGTTCTCCTGACCGGAAAGGCAGGCTCAAGATATTCAGGATCCATACAAAGGGTACACCCCTTTCTGAAAATGTGAACCTTGAAGCCCTTGCCGATGAAACTGAAGGTTACGTGGGCGCCGATATTGAATCAGTTAGCAGGGAAGCCGTAATGATTGCCCTGAGAGAGAACTTCGATATAGAATATGTAGAAATGAGACACTTCAAAGAAGCTCTGAAGAAGGTAAAACCCACAATTACAGAGAATATTGCTCAGTTCTACGAAAAGATCGAAGCGCAGTTCAAGGGAGGCCAGAGACTCACAGAAACAGCTGGCTATGTCGGTTACAGGTAAAACTGCAGGCTAGTGTCGTGAAAATTTAGTTATTGGTCACAGATTAACTCTGAATCGGTATCTGTTGATGAAAAGCTATCAAAAATTATGCCCAATAATTAAATTACCATGACACTCGAATTACATTTAGGGTTACTGGTAAGAGTTACAGGTAAGAATTAAAGGTAAGAGTTACAGGTAAGAGTTACAGTAAGAGTTACAGTAAGAATTAAAGGTAAGAATTTAATCCAGTAACTCTTTAGAAGATTCGTTTTAAAAGGAAAAAGTTTTAAAGATCCTGGTTTCAAATGGAATAAAATATTCGAAGTGGAAAGCCAACTTTACCCAAACCGATAACATACTGCCAACGGAGATACGATAAAAATGTCTAAGGAATTTGCAAAGAACCTCTTTAACAAGCAGGTAATGGCCACCGACGGAACAGAAATAGGAACGTTGAGTAACGTTGTAGTCGAGATTAAAGGAGGAAACATTATCGACATGGTGGTTGCCCCAAATGTCAATTTAGATCCTTCCAGGTACAGGAAAGCAGATAATTTTATCCTCATTCCTTTCGATTCGGTAAGTGCAATTAAAGACTATATAATAATAGATAAGATGAAAGCAAAAATAAACTAAATAGGAGGAAAGGGACAAAAATTCCTTTCCTTTAGGACATTAAATTTGTTTTCTTATTTTTCTTTTAACAGAGGAACTCTTCTTTTAGTTCCGCCTGTTTTCATTGAAACTTGAAAAATATCCATCTCATTGTTGGTCTTTTTGTTGGTTTTCCTTTCTGATCTGGAACCGTTTCATTCTCTTCTTCTAATTTTGTCCTTAATTTCCATTCTGCAATTGAATAAATCATTAAGCAGAGAACCATTATCATTGGCAACGCTTCAATTCTTGATTTATTCTTGAGGTACACCTTCGATACGCTAAAGGTATCACTTTTCAAAAATCGGAATCCTTTTTCTACTCTATCCTGTCCTTTGTAGTACTTCAGCATCTCTTCAGGAGAAAGACTGATATCATTACTTGCAAGAATGAAAAGTCCCATTTTTTCCATTTCTTTTAAAACAAAAGCATCATTAACCTTTATAGTCCCATCAATCTTATAATATGTCTTTAATTTCTTATTTTTCAGAGGTCTGCCTCTTTTACCTGCTTCACGTTTTTTAATGGTTTTCACATCTACTTTTTCAAAAAGAACTGAAGGGAAATCTGCAATCCATTTTTCTGCTGCTTTTAATTCATCTTCTTCACAGAAAAAGTCATCTCCTGCCAACTTTATAAGCGACTTTTCTGCTTTTTCAATCTCTTTTTCAAGCTCTTTTTCAAGCTTCCTTCTGAGAGTTACCTCTTTCTTTTCTTTCATTTTATGAGAGAGTAACAAAACCCAATTTTGTTTGACTTCACCATAGTCCACAAAAGTTTGATAAAATGAGTATCTCTCGTCACTTTTCAGTAGCTTCAGATTCAAGTTTGCATTTAGCAGCTCCTTTGCCTCAGTAATTGTTGCAGGAACACGACTTATCTAGAATGACTTTCCTATGTTCTTGATATTTTTGTCAGTGTAAAAAGAACTATCAGCTACATAGTACACTTTGCTTTCCGTGCTTAAAGCTGATTTGAGAGAATTGATTGCTTCCAGAATTGTGCTTTTGTCTGAAGCATTCCCTGAATGGGTGTTCATGAAAAGTGGTATTCCATGCTGATTAACAATCAAGCTCAATACAAATTGTTTGAGGTCCCATCTTCCATTTTGGGAATTCCAAAAGTAATATCAATAGACTCAGTTTCCTTGTTATCATAATCCCCAAAAACACATGCTTGAATACGTAGGGCAATTTTCAGAAAAAACGATAGCAAGAAAAATTATGAAAATGGAATGGGCATTTGCGGAAAGTCAGTATTAAATCTTAGATGAGGAAACAATTAAAGTACTGAGATTGATGGGAGAAGAATACGAAAAATATTATGCGTGAAAAAATAGTGCGGAAAGTAGGATTCAAAAAACTTATAAAACTTATTATAAACCAATTTTACCAAGTTTTATTTTCTTGAATTACTGTTTACGTTCCAAAAAGGATTTCGAAAGCTGTTCTCTTTGTTTTGCTTCCCATACTTTTTTTTCAATAACTTTACTCTCTTTATAAATTTTTTCAATTGATTTGATATAATTTTTCCCATTTTCACTTATTTCATAAGTGCCGTGGTGTGTTTTTTCCACAAGATTGCTATCTTTTAATTCAGTTAAATGATTGGCTAGCGCCGATTTTTTGAGATCTATCTTTTCAAGCAACGTCTGAAATGTCAAAGGCCCGTTTAAAAGAAGGATTAGAATCCTGAATCGGTTAATATGAGCAATTGTTTTTAAAATAGAAACGATATCCTCTGATGAATTCATTAAAAACTCATGAGATAGCTCTAAATCGCTTTTTTTATCCATAACTAAGTTGTTTTTTTAATTAAATAAATATCTTTTCTACAATTACTATCTCGAAATATCCCATTCTCAAAATATTTGTTCATAAAAATATGGAATAATATTCCATTAAAGAGTGAATTTTTAATAATATGAAATCCAATTTATATCTACAGTCAATTATGCTGCTTACGCATCAAATACAACTCAAATACAACTCAAACACAATAAACAACAAATTGATACATATTTTAAACAGTTTTCAGTTTTTATCTCACTGGGTTTCAGTTCAATTGCGTAAGTAAAAAGTTAAAGGAGAATTTAACATGGAAATCAAATTAAAAATCGTGGAAGAACATCAGGTAGCTAGCATTTCTCATGAAGGTCTGGTAGAGGAGATGGGAGAAATAATAGGAGAATTAGCAGGATGGATCAAACAAAAAAGACTCAAAATTACTCAACCTCCTTTTGCGGTATATTATACCAGCCCAACAGAAGTGCCGCCAGAAAAAATGCAATACGAGATTGGTATACCCTTTCAGGGAGATACAAACGGCGATGAGAGAGTAAAAATAAAAATTATGCCAAAACACAAAATTTTATCAGCTATCCACAAAGGTCCCTATGCAGAAATAGGTTCAGTGTACGCTGAGATGATGCAGCACATTATTGAAAACGGTTATGAGATGATAGGAGCTCCACGAGAGGCTTACATTAACACTCCGAGGGAAGTGCCTGATAACGAGCTCCTGACAGAGGTTGTATTTCCTGTTATAAATTTAGAAACTTATAGAGGTTCAAGCGGTGATTCAAATTTAAGAGGACAACCTGAAGAGCTCATAAAACAAGAAAATCCCATTAAGATTTCGCCAATTGGATATGTAAGGAAAGATGGCGTGAAGACATCCCTGGAAATTATTGACAAATACATTCCCGGCTTAAAAGAATTAAATAATTTCAGTCACGTAATCGTGCTCTGGTGGGCAAATATGATTGACAATATTGAATATCGGAATGTGCTTCAGGTCTATCCCCCATATTCTCTGGATAGGCTGACCGGAATATTTGCAACTCGTGCAGAATACCGTCCAAACCCCATATCAATAACAACCTGCAGAATAGAAGATGTTAACGAAAAAGAGGGGATAGTACATGTATCCAATCTTGATGCTTGTGATGGAACTCCTATTATAGATTTAAAAGCTTATTTCCCCTCATTTGACAGAGTAGAAAAACCAGAAGTCCCCAGATGGCTTTCTTTTCTCTGGCCAGAGTGGGCATATGGCCAATAAGGATAAAAAGCAAGTAGTTAATAGGGGGTTAAATTAAAGTGTACTCTCGAGAAGTACATTTTTTATTTCTTTTTTTGGAAGAACCCATATGGCTACCAATAACTTTCCAAAACCCCTGAAAATAGAAATCATTGATGAAAAACCCTTGAAATTAATGGGATGTGTTTATTATGGTAATCCATTTCATTCAAAAGAAGAATGGAACGTAGAAAATGAAATTGGATTGCTCTGGAAGCGTTTTTATAACCTTTATGAAAAATATGATGAAAAGCTTGAGAAAAATGCGGTAAGCGAAGTCACTTATGAGGCGCATATTCAACCAGATGACTATGATGAAACTGGAAAATTCTACGTATACGTAGGCCTTGAAGTTAAAGAAACCGGTGAAATGCCCCTAGAGATGTTTTGCAAGATTTTTCCCTCCACTAAATATGCAGTATTTACCTTCAAGGGAAGAGAAATGTTCAGAGGAGGAGAATTCATCTGGAAAAAGTGGCTGCCTAGTTCTGAATACGAAGAAGCTTATCCCTATTTGATATTAGCTTATCATAAAAACCGTTACTTTGGACTGGATAACGAAAATTCAGAAGTTGAGTATTATATTCCACTAAAATTAAAAAATGACTAATTTTTCAATATTCTTGCTAGTTCTTCATTATTTTTATATTTATTTTTTAATATTTTTTTGTAAAAAAGCTTGTAATTTTCTTTTTAGTCTAAGGAGTAGTCACAGAACAAATTATGTACAGGTTTCGATTGAATGTCTTGATTTTTCAAGATCTTTATCATCAATTGAAAAATTAACTTTATAATTAATTTGTATAATTTATTTTATAATTAATTTGTATAATTTATTTTATTACAGTTACTAAATCCACAATTTTACAGTTAACTGTGTAAAATGTCGATAAAGTATGAAATAAGTAAACAAATGAAAGGTGATCAAATAGTGCTTAAAAAGAGTCAAATATGATGCTGACTTTCTTAAAGAAAACATGATGAGCCCAAACTTGATGAAAATCATTGAGGAATTGTCAGAATCTTTAAACCTTGAAAAAGGAATGCGAGTATTTGATCTTGGCTGCGGAAAAAGACTAACTTCAATCTTCCTGGCAAAAGAGTATGCTGTCACAGTTTTCGCAACCGAAAATTATGAAAGAATCAAGTCAATGGGACTGGAAGACAAGATAATTCCAATCCATGCTGAAGCTCACGATTTACCATTTGCGAATGAGTTTTTTGACCTTGCGATATGTGTTGATGCCTATAACTATATCGGAGTTGAAGAAGACTATTTGACAAAGTATCTTGCTCCGCTTGTAAAAAACGAAGAGCAAATAGGAGTCGAAGTTCCGAGGTTGAAGGAAGAGTTCACAAACGGAGTGTCAGTGGAGTTACAGCCGTACTGGTTTGATGATATGAACAGTCTCCATTCTTGCGACTGGTGGTATAACCTCTGGAAAAACTGTGATTCAGCAAGTATCCAGGAGTGCAAAGAGTTACAATGTTTTTAAGAGGCGCGGCAGGACTGGCTTTCGTGCGACAACGACTATGCGCGCAGGGATATTGGAATGATGGAAGCCGAAGATGGAAATTATTCAAATCTGGTTTCAATCGTGGCTACTAAATTGTGAATTTAAAATGTTTTGAAGAACTCTCGCCTGATCTTTTGGCTCAGGCATATAATCATTAATTGTTGCCTTCCTGGCAACTAATAAATACACACGAATAAGGGAAAGGGAAATGTATGCGAGTTTTTGAAAGGCCTGGCCCAGTTAACACAGATGAAATTGTTAACCTTGTTGGAGAAAAATCAAATTTTGTTAAAGATATTGTTGTTGCTTCCATAACTGGAGAGAGCGCTGTAAAAATTGCCCAAAATATTACCAATAAGACCATAATTTGTGTTACCTGTCCTCAGGGTATGTATTGGGAAATAGATCAAATGGAAAAAGATGTTTTTAGTGACATTCCTGAGCTGAAGGATATAAAAAATAATTGGGTACAAGAGGGATTACACCGTGTTCCGATGAGCATTACCGAAAAAAACAGAGTTATACTGGATCAACTTAATGTAAAAATAGTTCAGGGAACAATTCCTTTTTTCGGACCTAGTTTTTCTATGAGATTGCACCTTCGCCAGGTCACATCCCTTGATGTTATAGCAAAAACCCTTGAGCTAATTTCCCCGGGGACTTTAGTCTGCTTAGAAAGTGTATTGATGTCAACTGATGCTGGAGTTGTTCCTGAAGGAGAGCTTGTGCTAGCATGTGCAGGTACTGAGAGAGGGCTTGATACCGCCTGGGTAATGAGAAGTTGCGCCTCAGCAAACATGTTTCACCCTTCAAAAGGATTCAGGTTTGTTGAGTTACTGGCAAAGCCAGGAATTGCTTTACAACCGGATATAAATATTGAGTATTTGAGATAAGGGATCGCGTCCATAGCTGACTCCAAATCATGTGACATCCGATGTCAGCGCATTTATCGCTATATCCTATCAATAGTGAGACACCGCCATTCCAGAAGCCATCATTTCAAGAGAGGATTCATAATGAAGATTTACCAGGTTGATGCATTTACGGAAAAAACGTTTTCGGGAAATCCAGCAGGCGTATGTGTTCTAAATAAGAAGCTGGACGAGAAATTAATGCAGAACATAGCTCGTGAGATGAATCTGTCAGATACTGCATTTCTTTTTAAAGAAGGTGAGGGGTATAATCTAAGGTGGTTTACCCCAAATGCGGAAGTCGAATTATGCGGGCACGCAACACTGGCAAGTGCTCATATTCTGTGGGAAAAAGGGTATTTAAAGAAAGATCTGGAGGCAAAGTTCAGCACAAAAAGCGGTCTATTAACAGCAAGGATGAATGAGGGCTGGATTGAACTGAATTTTCCGGCATTAACTGAAGAAAAAACAGAATCCCCAATAGATTTATTGGAAGCGCTTGGGACTCAAGCAATCTATGTAGGGAAAAGCGAGTTTGATTATCTGGTAGAAGTCGAATCCGAAGAGATAGTCAAAAAGATGAAACCAGATTTCATGAAACTTTTGAAAGTCCCCACAAGGGGAGTAATTGTCACAAGCAGATCCAGGGCGTATGACTTTGTGTCAAGATTTTTCGCGCCAAAAGTAGGTGTATCGGAAGATCCAGTTACAGGATCGGTTCACTGCTGTTTGGGACCCTACTGGCAAAAAAAGCTGAATAAAAATGAGTTCGTTGCATATCAGGCGTCTGAACGCGGGGGCATCCTGAGAGTAAAAGTTGCCGATGACAGGGTTTTAATTTCGGGAAAAGCAGTAACAGTGCTGGAAGGAGAATTACTGATTTAAATAGAAAAGGCTGCTGAGCATAACAATAAACTCCTGTTCAGGGCACTGATAGCAAGTTCAGCATGGACAAAGTTTTGAGCGGAACTAAGTATGCAATGCCATATTCCTTATATAAGGTAGATATTACCGCCCTCCAAGGACTAAATCTTACAAGCAAAAAAACCCCACCTCAGTCTTAATGTTTGGGCAGAACACCTTGAATCCTGAGCCATCATACAAAATAGACCCGGAATATGAATATTTTTGGTTTAGCAAGATGAATCGTAGTTGAAAGGAGTCTGCTGATTAATGAGAGCGAATAGTATAAACCACTGGGATATTGTTGCTGAAACTTATAGTGAGAAAAACAATCGGGGAAGAAATTTTAATTCTCAGATATACCTGGCTGCCGTAAATGAATTATTAGGAAACGTAAAAGGAAAACGCATTCTCGATGCAGGATGTGGTGACGGTTTTTTTTCGTTAGAACTTGCACAAAAAGGAGCGTTAGTTACATCTGTAGATAGTTCTGAAGCTATGTTAAATATAGCAAAACACAAGCATATCCATGATAATCTTCAATATTATAATATGGATTTGACCAGGAAGTTAACTTTTGAAGATAAATCGTTTGACATTGTTGTGGCAAATATGTTGCTAATGGATATTCCTGAGATTGAATCACTTGTTTTTGAAGTAGCCAGGGTACTGAAAAAGCCTGGGACTTTTATTTTCTCAATAACACATCCATGCTTCTTTTTAAGTGACTGGGAGGAAAACGAAAATAACATAAAAACATACAAAAAAATTGGAAATTATTTAGAGGAAAGGGTCGAAGAATTAAATTTCTGGGGCAAAACATTGCATTATCATAGACCGTTATCAAGGTACATAGAAGCAATTGAAAAAGCAGGAATGTACGTGAGTTCACTTAGAGAACCGGTTCCTCCAAGAGAATTAATAGAATTGTGCCCGGAAAAAGAGTATCATTGTAGAATTCCCTCATTTGTAGTAATTATGGCAAAAACGGTTTAAGAAAACACATCCGAATTCGTATAATGACGTCCGAGGTGTAAGATATATCGGCACAGCAAACCAAATACGTGCCCCTTAATAGTAATTTAAGAAGGGACAAGCATTATAGATTATAATGAAATCAGTGAAAAAAAATGTGAATTTTATTTATTTACAAGAAGGGAAATTGAGTGGAAGTATATGGTGGTCTTCAATTTGAAAGGTTTACGGAAGAGGATGTTGATATCCTTACACCCATAATGAAAAGAGCATTTGATGAGGATACTCAAAGGCATTTAAATCAACCAACTGGGGGCCCTGGTGGCTATGATAATGGAGATTTTCTACGCGAATATGCTCTGAATCCCGCGTCTCAAGCATATAAGGTTTCTAAAGACGACAAACCAATAGGCGCTGTAATAGTCTGGATAAAGGAAAATAATGTAAACTTCTTAGGGAATATTTTTATTGATCCTGAATTACAGGATAAAGGATTAGGGTTGATAATTTGGAAATTCATCGAATCGAAATATCCTGATACTGTAAAATGGTACACAGATACGCCAGGTTTTTCCAGAAGAAACCATAATTTTTACGTAAATAAATGTGGATTTAAGGTTGTAAAAATTAAAAATCCCAGAGACAAATATAACGGAACTTATATCCTGGAGAAACATATGAAATAATCATCATTGGCTGTGTTAGTTATAGTTCTATGAATATTCAAGAAAGTGTAAATTAGACGTGATTTAAGACTGCCATATCTATGCTGTATTAATTGACCATTCTTAATTGACCATTCTTAGTTGACCATTCTTAGTTGACCATTCTTAGTTGACCATTCTTAATTGACCATTCTTAGTTGACCATTCTTAATTGACTATTCTTAATTGACCATTCAAAACGCAAGATCAAAAGAAAATAATTTTGAATTTTGGGGTCGTCTCATTTACTACTGGAAGGGATGATTTGTGGGAATTGATTATAATGAACTGGCAAAAAAATACGATTTAACAAGAAAAGAGAACATAGACACAATAAACCGATTTTTGGAAAATCTGTCTTTTTCTGAAGGAACGAACATACTTGAGCCTTTGCCAATTTCTTAATTAATGCTTTAATTTTAGATTAAAAGCATTAAAGTCCTTTTTTTAAGCAAAAATTACTTTTAATTACTTAGATATTCAACCTTCTAAAAGCTCCTGGTGCTCTAATCAGTTCATGTCTTCCAACTTTAAAAGCCGTAAGTGCCGTAAGTAATGCAGCAATATTGCTTATTGACACATAAGTTTTGGCCCATACTTTACCTCTTGTAGGCGTTTTTGATCTATTGTATCCAACAACATCGTTTGAATTTTTTCTTTCAACAGTTGTTCTAATATTGTACAATTTTCCAAGCAATTTATGGTAAATTCTTGGTATGTATTTAGCTCTAAAGTGAGTTCCCTTTTCCGTTTTTAAGATATTTCCAGCACTATTTTTTCTTGCTGCTATGATTGGAATAACCCCTTTTTCAACTACGGTTTCGTTAGAAGGATGACTATCAGGTCCTGCGTCTGCTATCACAAAAAATGGTTTTACTGTTGTTGATTCCATACACTGGTTTATTGTATCCTGAAATATAGTGTTGTCATTTTTGCTAGCATTTACTGCATCCCAATAAATGGGTAAACCCCACCAGCTATCAACAATACATGTATCAGTGTATCCTGTTCCTGATAATACACTATATTTGCCTGTTTTCTTGACATAATGTCCAGCATCTGGGTCTGAAAGCAGTCCAGTTTCTTTATTTTTCAAACCACTACAATTACACTCAAAAAATCTTCGATCCCAAATCCAGATTTTATCACCAATAAGGTTAAGGTTTCTACATTCTTTTATTAGTAGTCCTGCATATTTGTCCAGATAAGGATAAATCATTTTTAGATTTCGTCGATAAGATGAAAGAGTAATCTTTTCCTTGCTTCTGATTTTTAATTCCTGTCCTATAGCTTGATTCTGGTTGTAATCTCTAATAAATGATTCAAGGTTGGAGTACCCAAGTTTGCATCTTGATACTTCTAACTTGAAAATGTTATTAAAAGCCAATTCTTCAAGTTGAGGCATATATCCCATTGAAACTTGGAGGTCATTGAAATAAGAGTCAAGTGAAGGATTTAGTGCAAAAAGATTACCTAAATATCCCTTAAATGTTTTAATATGTTGAAAAGCAAGTATTTGATCCAAGGGAAGAACAGTTTCCATGTAGTCCTTACTCTTAACAATCAAAGGTTTAACTCTGTAAGGGATATTAATTTTCCTTTTAAGGACATTTATTGTGTCTTCAAAAAAGTCCGAAAGTAATGTTTGAAATATAATAGTTATACAACGCCTATTGCTTTTTGCGTTTTTCTTGTTCTTTTTATTAGTGTCCTGAAATATTATTTTAAAATTAGAACTTTTGGAATGAATGTAATCGTGGAAAATGGCTGAAGATGTTGATTTTTCAAAAAGATTACTTATAAAATCTATAAGTAGTGACTGGTTGGTGTGAAGAGCATAAACTTTTATATTTTCCTTTTTGTCTTTTATTTTTTTTCCAAATAGATTTTCATATTTTTTTCTACCTTCAATGCTCTTCAAACTTACAACTATTGTTTTTGCAATCCCTAAAAAATCACTCAATTGTAGCAATAAATATTTATATCCCTTATCAATAATTTTTATCATGGATTATGCCTTTTTATGGTTTGTTTTTAGATTAGCAACTTAAAATAGCTTTAATTGGGCATAATCCTTACGATAAGTTTTAAAAATCTATTTAAAAGATATCTAAATAATATTTTTGTAAAATAACTTTTTTTGAGTATTATTTGGTGAAAATAAGTGATTTAAAGAAAAATGGTAAAACCTCATCTATTTCTGTTATCTATTTCTGTTATCTATTTTTGTTATCTATCTCTGTTATCTATTTCTGCTATCTATTTCTGTTATCTATTTCTGTTATCTTTATTATTGTCAGTTTTCAAGGTCTTGTTTTTTCCACATATCCTCATAGCTGGTTAAAGATACCTTGGAACTTTCAGGAGAGTTGCCTTTCTTCACTGAAGCTGTTGCCTTTCCTTTGCCCGTCTCCCTGAGCCGATTAATCTCTTTTATGCTGTCTTCATTGTCTATGCTCAGGACAAAGCTTCCATGGCAGGGCTTTGTATAGGGGAAGACCAGAGCATTACCCTTTGCCCCAACTGCAATTGGTGGTATTCCTATTATATAATAATCTTTGAAGATTTTGTATCCGGGAGATACATAGTAAACTTCGTCAGAGTTTTTCTCAATATACTCCCTTGCCTCCTTGAAGCTCGTCTTTTGCAGGTGGATAGTATACTTCATTTGCTCAATACAGCTCATTTGACGATCTCCTCCATCACTTTATCCAGCTTGTTTTTAAGGCGAACAGGATTGTGAACGTCCTGTGCGACGACCTTTTCACAGTCGAACTCTATGGTTTCGGCCAGAGCATCGGCATTCCTGCCAAAGACTATGGAGTACATCCTGGCCTGAGAAATGGAGCTCATGGTCGTTGCATAAGTCATTCCTGCATCGTTATGCATAAAGGCGAAGCACATATCGAAATCCGTTCTTTTTTCAATAACATCTACTATAGTTTTGTCGAGGTCTACCAGCTTTTTTACATAATAGCCGTCGGAATCAGACACTTTCAAAAGTTTGCTTGCAGCAGTTGTCCCGGCAACGGTTACATCGAATCCTAATTTAGTCAGCTTATGGGATAAGTACAGGGCAATACTGGTTTGAATTGGGACCTCGGGACATCCCATCATGAGAAGCATTTTTGCACCGGTCATAAAAATTCATCTCTTACACACTTTATCTGTAAAAATGGATTACACATCAATCCTCAAATTGAGATTTTTCAATTAAGATTTCTTTGGAAACTGATATTTTCTTAATATTATTTTTCTAATAATTTTCGGACTCTGGTCCAAAATCTAGTGATTTTTGTATTTTTCGATTGAAATCATGAACTTGCAGGAAGAATTTGTTCTTCAATCAAACTCAATATTTGATATCGAAAGACTTCCATCGAGAGGACGTATTTAATGGATTATAACCAATTACAAAATCTAGTGATTTTCAATTTCACGTTTATCACTGGATTTTGGTACTGAGTCAATTTTCGCTAAGGGTCATCCTCCTGAAACTGGAGAAAGCAGTGTGATCTCATCTCCTTCTGAAAGTGTAAGAGAATCAATGTCTTCTTCATGAATTCGTGCACCGTTCAGCATTAAAACCAAATTACTGTGCAGGCATCCGTTCCTGGAAAAAAGCTGGTCTTCAGACTTTCCGGCTCTTTCGCGAAGGGCTCTAAGAAGTTCCCGCATTGAAATGTCGTTCTGGCATTCAAGCAAGCTGTCTGCTCCTAGAATGTCCTTTATCTGAGCAAAAGTTTTTACTCGAATTTTCATGTTTCCACCGTCAGTACTCACATTTTTGTATCACTTTTTCAATCTGTAATTCTACCTTCACTCTCGTTTTCTGGACAAAAAGTATTATTACCAATTATGCCCATTTCAGCATATTCACAATTGTGAATGTTCTTGGAAAATTTAATGTTTCCGGTACAGTCAAAAAAAAGAACATAAAAGGTCGGTATTCATCCATGGAAAAAGAAAATGTGCAGGATGCATTGCTCAAAGAACTTGCAGGATTAGAGTGTTTACTTGTTTCATATTCAGGAGGAATAGATAGTACTTTGCTTGCATTACTTGCGCAAAAAGTACTTCAGGATAAGGTAAAATGTATACTTTTTGACGCGCCTCTTGTTCCCAGAAGAGCTGTTAAGGAAGCGGAGGAAAACGCACAAAAGTTCGGTATATCCTGCTCTATAATTCCCTTTCCTATTCTGGAAAATGAAGAATTCAGAAAAAACAGCCCCAATCGCTGTTATATCTGTAAAAAACAATCTGTCAGGATATTAAAAGATCAGGCTGAAAAACTGGGAATCTCAAAAATAGCCGATGGAATTAATGCTTCCGATCTCAATGAGTACCGCCCTGGACTTCAGGCAAGTAATGAAGAAGGAATCCTGCATCCTTTTCTCTCGCTTGGGATTCAAAAGAAACAGATAAGGCAACTGGCTCAGGACTGTGACTGTGATTTCTGGAATAAACCGTCATCTTCATGCCTTGCGTCACGAATTCCATATGGGGAAGAAATCACAGTTGAAAAGCTGCAAACTATAGAAAACGCAGAAAATTCGCTGCACGATCTGGGGTTTTCAAATCTGCGGGTAAGGCTTCATGGCAAGATTGCAAGAATCGAGTTATTGCCTGAAGAGCTTGAAAAGGCAATAAACATGCGAGCTCGAATACTGGAGGTATTGCAGGATTGCGGCTTTTCGTACATTACCCTCGATATTAAAGGATACAGAAGCGGGAGTATGGATGAAGTGTTATGAAGCTCGAAGACTGCATAGCTGACTTCCAAATCCCCAGATACCTTCATTATATGGATAATGCGGCAACGAGCCTTGTTCCCGAGCCTGTAATAGCTGCGATGAACGAATACGACCGGCAATACCGCGCCAATGTTGGAAGAGGAATGCACAGGCTTACAAGAGTTGCAACCCAAAAGTATCAGGACGCACATGACCTGGTCAGCAATTTCATTGGTGGGAAAGAAGGCACTACAGTCTTTACCAAGAATACAACCGAGGCTATCAATATGGTTGCAGCAGGTCTTGACTGGCAGTCAGGAGACCGAATAGTCACAACGATTGTAGAGCATCACTCCAACCTGCTCCCCTGGCTTCGACTGCGTCAGAAAGGCGTTGAGCTGGTTGTTATCCGACCAGACGAAGCCGGGATTTTTGATATCGAGGCATTTGAAGAAGCGATTACAGCTAATACAAAACTTGTTGCAGTTAGCCATGCCTCAAACGTACTTGGTACCGTACAGCCTATCCGGGAGATTGCTGATATCTGCAAAAAGCAGGGAGCCTATTTTCTGGTTGATGGAGCACAGTCCGTCCCTCATTTTCCTGTGGATGCCCGGAGTATTGGATGCGATTTTTTATGCTTTTCGGGCCACAAGATGCTCGGGCCAACGGGCACTGGCGTTCTGTGGATGAGAGACGCGCTTATTTCTCCTCTCATACTTGGTGGAGGCACAGTCGAGGACGTGACTACTGAGTTTTATTCTCTGACTGGCGGTTATCAGCGATTCGAGGGAGGAACCCCGAACATCTCAGGTGCAATCGGGCTTGGACAGGCGGTAAAATATCTTGAAATCCTAGGGATGGATGCTATCTTCAGGCATGAACAGGAACTGACTGAACGCCTGCTCAAAGGGCTTTCCGATATTGAAAATATTACTATATATGGGCCGCAGGACATGAAAAACAGGATCGGGATTGTCTCTTTTACTATAGATAGGATTCATCCCCACGAAATAGCTTATTTGCTTGACGAAAGAGCCGCAATTCTTGTCCGTTCGGGAGATCACTGCTGTATCCCGTTAATGAAGTCCCTGGGGCTCCAAAACGGCACTGTGAGAGCAAGCTTTTACATGTACAATACTCAGGAGGAGGTTGACCTGCTTCTTGAAACAATTGAAGAAATCGCACGTATCGTGTAAGGAGTATGGTATAATGATGTACAGTACGGTCTCCTGTATAAAATATGATCCCGGATCAATGGTCCCATCGTCTCACGAAGTCGTAATTGAAGTGCCTCTTGCAATCTTTGTCAACGGCCGCCATGCTTTAACCGCTATGGTAAGCCCGACATTGCTTGAAGAGTTTGTAACAGGATTATTATATACAGAAAGAATTATTCGCAAACTAGAGGATATAGAATCGTTGCACATAGAAGAAAATAGAGAAAGAAGCAGAGAGAAAAACAAAGATGAAAACAGAGATGAAAACAGAGATGAAAACAGAGATGAAAACAGAGAGAAAAACAGAGAGAAAAACAGAGAGAAAAACGGAGATGAAAACAGAGAGAAAAACAGAGAGAAAACAGAGAGAAAAACAGATGATGCCATCACTCTCAGTGCCAGTGTACTGACAAAAGACCCTTTTTCAATCATGCTTTCAGGCAAAACTGTCCTTTCGGGATGTGGAGGCGATACTTCATATTTGGACGCGGATCGGCTCCCGAAAATCCAGTCGGATATGGTCACTAATGTCTCAACAATTAAAACTATAATGAAAGAAACGCTGGTATCAGATCTGCATACCAGAACAGGCGGCATACATATTATAGGGCTCTTCGGGCCGGAAGGAAAGATTTGTGTAATAGAAGATATCGGCAGGCACAATGCCCTTGACAGGGCAATAGGTTACGGACTGAAACATGGTGTGGACTTCTCCAGGACAATTGTGACCTGTTCAGGAAGGATTTCTTCTGAGATGGTAAGAAAATGCCTTATGGCTAATATTCCTATTATCGCATCCAGAGGTGCAACCACTACGCTTGCCATAAGCATGGCAGAGAAAGCCGACCTTACTGTTATCGGCTTTGTTAGGAGCCAGAAAATGAATATTTACACAGGCGTGGAAAGGGTAAGGAATGAGTAACCTATATTGCAAATGATTTCCGGTAACAATAATTTGATATAAATCTCTGGCACAAGTGCCAGTATGCAGATAAATCACTTTTTAAAACGTTTTTGAGGAATTCTATGAGCAAACCATTAAAAACAATAAGAGAAACAAAACCACTCATACATCATATAACGAACTGGGTAACTATCTACGACTGCGCAAATATGACAAGAGCTTTCGGTGCGCTGCCTGTAATGGCGCATGCCCCTGAAGAATGCGCTGAAATGACAGGGATTTCATCGGCTCTTGTGCTTAACATAGGAACCCTGACCTCTGAAATAATCGACTCCATGCTTCTCTCTGCTGCCGCTGCAAATAAAAAGAAAATTCCGGTAGTGCTTGATGCCGTCGGGGTCGGAGCTACGAAATTCAGAGACGAAATGGCTGCTAAAATCCTTGGTTCTGCCCGTATAGATATTATAAAAGGCAATTACTCGGAAATTGCAAAACTGGCGGGCGAAAGCGCTGAGACTAAAGGAGTTGAAGCAACATCAATTAGTGCAGACCCTATAAAGATTGCGAAGCAATTTGCAAAATTAAGTTCTTCCGTTATCGTGATGACAGGAAAAGAAGATATTATAAGTGACGGAGAAAGAGTTTTTATTGTTAAGAACGGGCATGAACTTATGGGGTCGATTGTCGGAACAGGATGCATGGCTGCCTCTGTAATAGGCTTGTTTGCCGCAGTTAACCCGAATTACTGCGAGGCGTCCAGAGAAGCATTATGTTACTTTGGAGTTGCAGGAGAACTTGCAGCAAGTAAATCAAACGGGCCAGGAAGTTTCAAGGTTAACCTGTATGATGAAGTGTTCAACCTGTCGGATGAGAAAGTAAAAAGTATGATGAATTTTGAAGAACAGTAAGTTCCGAAGAAAAACGGAAAACAGTAAGTTCGGAAGAGAAAGAGAAGAATCGTAAGTTCGGAAGAAAAAGAGAAGAATCGTAAATTCGGAAGAGAAAGAGAAGAATCGTGAGTTTAAAAGAGAAAAAGGTAAATTAAGTAAAAAGAACCATAAGTTCAAAAAAATGAGATTATAAAGAACGTTTTTAAAAAACGTACGTGTCGGATGGATTAATCATCATGAACCAGAAAGACTTCAGCTGGAAAAGTTCCCTTTTGAAAGAAATCGATTTCTACCTCGTGACAGATTCCGGACTTTCTAAAAAAGGGACTTTATCCGATGTCAAGGACGCAGTCGAGTCAGGCTGCAGGATTGTTCAGTACCGGGAAAAGGATAAAAGTACGAAAGAAATGGTCGAAGAGGCTTCAGAAATTAAGAGAATCTGCAGCGACAGGGCAATATTTCTGGTAAATGACAGGATCGATGTTGCTTTAGCCGTTGATGCGGATGGAGTCCATATTGGCCAGGACGATATGCCTGTTGAAACGGCAAGAAAGMTCCTTGGTGAGGATAAAATAATCGGCCTTAGTGTAAATGACAGAGAGGAAGCAGTCCTGGCGGAAAAATTTGGGACTGACTATGTGGG